>JBFMBP010000164.1:0-7466 GCA_040755155.1 Candidatus Omnitrophota bacterium
ATGGAGTACGGCTGGAGGATGCGAACAGGGACGGATTGATGGATATCGCCGCAGGTTGGGAGGAGGGCGGAGTCATCCGCGTTTATCTTCAACCCGAAACAGCGAAGGTCAAGCAGCCTTGGCCCGCTGTAACTGTTGGCGAAGTGAATTCGCCGGAAGACGCCGTCTTCGTTGACCTCGACGGCGACGGCGCGATGGATGTCGTCAGTTGTTGCGAAGGGACGGTGAAATCGGTTTACATTCATTGGGCGCCGAAGAACAAGCAAGACTATCTCAACGCGGCGGCATGGAAGACGGAAGCGTTTCCCGCCTGCCAAGGAGCGATGCAGTGGATGAATGGCCTGCCGATGCAGGTGGACGGACAGCGCGGCGTCGATTTGGTCTTGGGAGCGAAGGGATCGGGGGCGCGCATAGGGTGGTTGGAGTCGCCGCCGAATCCGCGAGAATTAGCCGCCTGGGCGTGGCGTCCCATTTACGACGCCGGATGGATTATGTCCATCGAGAGCGCCGATATGGATAGCGACGGCGACGACGATCTGCTCGTAACTGACCGTAAAGGGCCGTCGCGGGGATGCCTCTGGTTGGAGAATCCCGGCCCCGGCCCGCAACTGACGGCTTATTGGAAGCAGCGCCGCATCGGCGGCGAGGATAAGGAAGTCATGTTTCTCGATTACGCCGATATCGGCGGCGATGGACGGCGCGAAGTCGCAGCGGCGGTTTCGGGATCGGAGTTGCTGGTTTTCCAAAAGCCGGATTCCTTGCTCGAACGCTGGAACAAATTTTCCATTCCCTTCCCGCCGAATGCGGGAACGGGCAAGGGGATTCGCATCGCCGATTTCGATGGCGACAAGCGCGCCGATATCGTTTTTTCCTGCGAGAATGCAAAGGGAAAAATTGGCGTTTGGCTGCTTTCGCAACGCAAAGGCGAAATGGATTGGATAGCGCAGGACGTCAGCGGATTGGAGGGAACGAAGTATGACTTAGTTCAAGCGTTAGACTTGGATGGAGATGGCGACTTGGACATCGTAACCTGCGAAGAGAGAGAAAACCTCGGCGTGATATGGTATGAAAATCCCGCCAATCCATGAGATTTGCTTATCGAAAAATACTTTTAAGCCGAGAATAAGAAGAAAAAATGGAATAAATTAATATAATATTGTATATTAAAGGCTTATATCGTTTTTGGAATCATCTTGTCTTGTTGTTTGCCGTATTCTCTTGTATTAGTAGAGATGTTTAAGTCTAATCCTTATAGAGAAATGGAGGTGAGATATGTCCCCTACTTTCGATCTTTTTGCAATTCCTTCTTTTTTGGAAGGGATCGGCAGCGTAATTGATCTTGGAGGCAACTTTCATTATTATAATGAAAACCGAACTCCTGAAGAAGCCGATATGAAGGCGCTTTTATCGGATTGGAACGCAATTGGAATAGAATTTAATAAGGCTTTTCAAACTCTCCAAAAAGAGGCAATGGATTGAGTTCAAGTTCCAACCGCAATAAAAACATTGTGCCGAGCACACAAACGCCATTAGCCAAAGAAGATGAGTCTTTGGCTAATTCTACAATTAGCAGGCCTAGGATAATCGAAGCGCAAGTATTTACGGGATTTTTACTCCTACCCATCTCTTATCGTCCCCCTTTTCATTCTTTAAATAGCTCGTTTATGATCGAAGCATGAACGCCTATATTCTTCCTATGTGCGAAAGGATTTTCGAATGCGAACGCGAAAACTCGGTTTATTATTTTTGTTGCCACTTTTGGCGGTGATCATTAGTCTGATGACGTCCGCGAACGGCTTCGCTGCGGCTCCCGAACCGGGGAAGGAATTGCTCTGGCCCGGCGGCGCGCCGGGAGCAACGGGCGGCGGCGATTTGGACAAGCCGACATTGTGGATTTATCAACCGGATGAGAGTATGCGGAACGGCGCTTCCGTCGTAATCTGCCCTGGCGGAGGCTATCGGGGAATCGCCATCGATCACGAAGGCCATCAGGTGGCGAAATGGCTGAATGAAAACGGCGTAACCGCTTTTATATTGACTTATCGCAAGGCGCCGGAATACCATCATCCCGCGCCTATGCAAGACGTGCAGCGCGCTATCCGCACGGTGCGGGCGCGGGCGCAGGAATGGAAGATCGATCCGCAGCGGATTGGCGTATTGGGTTTTTCGGCGGGGGGACATCTGGCGTCCACGGCGGCGACGCATTTCGACGCGGGGGACAAGAACGCCGCCGATTCCATCGAGCGCGCCAGCTGCCGTCCCGATTTCGCCGTGCTGGTTTATCCCGTAATTTCCTTCACGACGGAATATGCGCATGTAGGTTCGCGCAATAATCTGCTGGGCGAGAATCCCGATCCGGAACGGGTGAAGCAATTTTCCAACGAACTGCAGGTAACGCCGGAAACGCCGCCCGCGTTTTTGATTCACACGACGGAAGACAGCGGAGTACCCGCGGAAAACAGCATTCTCTTCTACCTGGCCATGCGCAAGGCGGGAGTTTCCGCCGAAATGCACATTTTCGAGAAAGGCAAACACGGTTTCGGCTTGGGACCAAACGATCCCGTATTAAGCCAATGGCCGAAACTGTGCATCGACTGGATGAAACAACGGGGAATGTTGGAAAAGTAATAAATGGAATGAACTTTTCGGGAGAATAGCATGATTCATAAAAACATGCCCCAAGACGAAAAAATCTATCGGCTGAATATTACGTTGCAATATTCGAATCCGCCTATATGGAGAAGCTTTGAAGTTCCATACCGCATTACGTTATCGCGTCTTCACAGAATCATTCAGATTGTCATGGGATGGGAGGACGACCACCTTTGGGATTTTGTCGTCGGAAAAACATTCTATTCCGATTCGCCTTCCTATTCCGATTTGTCATTCTTCGGTTTGCCGAATAAGATTAAGATAGTCGATTCGTCTATGACCATGCTATGCGCTGTTCTTAAGCGTGTAGGGAATAAGATAGTTTATATTTACGATATGGGAGATAATTGGAAGCATGACATTGTTTTGGAGGAGAAATTTCCTCCGGAAACCGGCGTCTCCTATCCTCGCTGCATCGCGGGCGAACGAGCTTGCCCGCCGGAAGACTGTGGCGGAATCGGCGGCTATTACTCTATGATGGAATGCCTAAGCGATCCTCAAAACAGCGAATATGAATTCTACAAAGAATGGCTTGGAGACGAATATGATCCGGCGCATTTCGATCTGGAAAAAATAAATATGACGTTGAAGAAACTTAAAATGAAATGAACGCGAAACTTACCGATTTGCATTTAATTCGCCGATAGACGGGAGACGGCTATCCATGAACAAACCAATGGAAGAAGTACAAAATGAGTTGGAGGAAAATTTGGAAGATGAGAGCGATGATATCAATTTTAATTTCTTATTTTATCTTAACGGATTAAAGTATTTTGGGAGTATATGGATTATTGCAACTTCCCTATTCATTATCCTATGGGGATTTTTTTCTTCATCGTGGTGGTATACAGGATTTTACGCGCTCATGGGTCTCGGACTCTTCTTCGTTGGCTCGCCAATTCTTTTTATCTTTTGCGAATTGGTTTTGTTATTAATAAGCATCCATAATATTATCGTAAACATCTATGAGGATCTTCAAGAATTTCCAGATATAGAGACTTTTACTCCAAGCATTAACCTTGTAGATCGTTCGCTAGCTAAAGAAAAGCGGACTCGCCGAAGGAAAAAGTCATAAGCCATTCCATCGCTTTTGAGGGAAATCGAAATTAAAAAATCAGGCTGAAAAATCTTTGTCAGGTAGAGAATGCTTTCCTAGGGGCGCGGGCGAGAGTGAGGACGGCTATCTTTTTGGCGCCTCCTTTTTTGAGGGCGGCGGCGACTTCGTTCACCGTGGCGCCTGTCGTCATCACGTCATCTACAATCAATAGACTCATATTCCTGGCTGCGTCGCCGCTCGCGGGTTGGATGGCGCCGATGAGGTTCTTTTGCCGGATTTTGAAATCGAGCTTCGTCTGGGGAATGGTTTTGCGGATGCGGAAGACGAGGTCTTCCCGCACGGGAATCCGGCAAAAAGAACTCAGAACCTCGCAGAGGAGCGTGGATTGATTGAACTCGCGTTCGCGTCGCCGCTGTTTGTGGAGGGGAACCGGAACCAGGGCGTCAAAAAGTACTTCGCGGTAATAATAATCCCAACCGATATACAGAAGACGGCCCAAGGGAAGGGACAGAGTTTTTTGATAATGAAATTTGAGAGCATGGATGGCGTTGCGCGCCCGGTCGTCATCATAGGAAAGAACGGAGCGGGCGCAGGCGTAGGCGGGTTTGGCGTCCGGACAGTTGGGGCAAGGCGGCGCGGCGTCTATTTCCAGCGGCGCGCCGCATAAGGCGCAGACGGGCGGGCGCAGGCGGGTCATGAAGTGAAGGCATGGCTCGCAGAGGGGAATCGCGGCGCTTTCCATTTCAGCCCCGCAGGCGGCGCAGGCGGGGGGATAAATCCAATTCAGCCACGATTCCAACAATTCATTTACAAGTGGGGGAATCATGACGAAGCGCCTCAACGATCCTTTTGGGCGGCTTCCGTAAAGCGTCGCTGGCGTTCGTCCAAGTATTCTCTCAATGCGTCTTGCCACAAGGGCGGGAGCGGGACGCCGATTTCTTGGAGTTTTTTCATTTCCAGGCAGGAGTTGGGCGGACGCCGCGCCGGAGCGCCGTATTCCTTGGCCGTTACCGGTTCGAGCGCAACGTTCATGCCCGCTTGGCGGAAAATTTCCTCCGCGAATTCGAGCCAGGTGCAGCACCCTTGATTGCATACGTGGTAAAGGCCGAAGATTTCCTTTTCCACGATGCGGCGGATGGCGATGGCGGCGTCCTTGGCGGATGTAGGAGAGAGCGATTCGTCGGCGACGATGCGCAGCGGATTGCCCTTAGAGCCGAGGCGCAGCATGGCTTCGACGAAGTTGGTGCCTTTCATGCGGCTGGGCGTGAGGCCGAAGAGGCCGGAGATGCGGACAATGTAATGCTTGTCCCAAATGCTGCGAACGAAGTCCTCACCTGCCAGCTTGGTGATGCCGTAAGCGTTAACGGGGCGGGCGCGGTCGTTTTCAAGGTAAGGGGCGCCTTTTTCGCCGTCGAAGACGTAGTTGGTTCCGATATGAACGAATTGGACGTCCCACTTGCGGCAGGCGAGGGCGAGGTTGCGCGGACCGAGAGCGTTGACGCGGAAGGCGCGCTCGCATTCGCGCTCGCATTCGTCGACGCGAGTGAAGGCGGCGGCGTTGACGACGAGGTCGGGAGAGATGAAGGCGATTTGCTGCTGCACGAGAGCTTCGTCCGTAATATCCATGTCTTCCAGGTCGTAAGGCGTAACCTGGCAATCGGAAAAGACGCTGACCAAATCGCTGCCCAGTTGTCCCAGCGAACCAACGATAAGTACGCGCATGGCTTGGTTTCTTTCTTAGGTTATTGATAGAATGAAAAATACAACATATTCAATTAATATTATTCGATTTGCCATTGTTTGAAATTAACAAAAACAACGCACAATGGCTCATCCAAATAGGCTCGAGGCTGATCTCCAATACCGAAAACTAAATCATTTGCGTATAATATGGAATCCGGAGAATGAGGTCCACGTGATAAAGGAAGTTTTTTATTAATTGTCGTTAGTGTCTCTCCCCTTTTTATACCTTCACGTGTTTTTCGTACAATTTCAACTTGGGAAATTTTCGAAAGCCAAATTTCAATTGTTTTTAAATCTAGGTTTCTACCTATATGTTGGATAGCGTGACAAGCAACACAAATTGTAACCAGATTATCTGGTTCACAACTTTTTGTTTCGTTGATATGATGTATATTCATGTTTTTTGCGGCTGTATGTCCACAAAAAACACAGGTGTAATTATCTCTTTCTAAAACTTCTTTTCTTATTTTATTCCATTCGTTTTTTGGTGGGCGTTCTGGATTCCATAATTTAGGATTAGTAATGCTAGGTCGAAGGATAAATTCAGTCATCTCTTAAACTCCTTTCTTTATTATCCATCTACTCATAATGCGAGAAAAGAAATTTCCTTCATATTCTTTATCCTACAAGGATAACAAAAAATTCTTGCTGGAAGAGGTCGATTATGATCGATGAAACGAAAATCAAAAAAGCAAAATTTTTAAAAAACTGATTAAACTATTCTACGCGGGTTGATACCGCTTTACGTTAATTTCTCCGGCGCGCTGACGCATTGAATAAGCGCTATGCCATGCCTGCATCCTTAATAGCGTATCCATCGAGACGCCAAATGCTTTTTCGATTCGCAGCGCCATTTCCGGCGACAACGATGTTTTCTCGTTAACCAAATCCGAAAGCGTCGCCCGCCGCACTCCCAATATCTCCGCCGCCCGCGAAATCGTAAGGTTTAATTCCGCTAAAATCTCCGTTCGGATGAAATCGCCAGGATGACTGGGCATCATGCCAATTTTTTATAGGTTTATCGCCCATCAGTAATAATTCTCCAAATTCAAGTGAAAAGTAATGCTTTCCAGCTTACTGCGCGACGATCTCCACACGGGCGGAATAGCCGAGGGATTCGAAAAGTTGTTCGCAGTCTTCCCAAGTTAATCCGAAGGAGCGTACATCGGCGGATCCCAAGCGGGCTATGGCGGTGCGAAGTTCGTCCAAATGCCGCTCATCGAACGGTTCGTTCATCATGCTGGTTTCCGCCCAATCCACCAGCGTTTCCAATGGGATTTTATGATGCAAATATTGGGATAGTTTTTCGATGAGTATTTCTTTGGTAATCATATTCATTTATCCCTTGCGATTTGCTTGCAATGAATTATAGCGGATTGCGCTTCGCTTTTATCCTGCTAGGATAAAAAAAAATTCCTTGCTGGAAGAGGTTGATTATGATCGATGGCGTAAAAATCATTGCGCGCAAACGGTATGCGGACGACCGGGGCTATTTGGTGGAGATTCTTCGCGACGACGACGCGGAGTTCATCAAATTCGGGCAGATTTACGTTACTTGCCTGCGGCGCGGCGTCGTCAAAGCCTGGCACAAGCACGAGAAGCAGACGGATTTCTTCTACATCGTTTCCGGCACGTCGAAGATCGGGCTATACGACGACCGGCCCGATAGTCCCACCCAAGGAGAATATCAGACCGTGATTTTGGGCGACGAAGGGGAGCAGGCGCTACTGGCGATTCCTCCCATGGTCTGGCATGGGCAGATGTCGCTTTCGGAAACGACGATGCTCGTCAATCTCCCCACCGAACATTACGAACGCAGCAAGCCGGACGAGATACGGGCGGCGGTGGATGTCTTCGAGGATGTATGGACAATCAAGAATCGATGAGGGAAAAAGAAGGGCGCGCCGTCGCGCGCCCTTTATTAGTAGGATTTGATCTTTTCCGATAAAATCATCCGAGAAGGAAAAAGCGTTATTAATCTATTCTCCCCCCAAGCTTGGGGGGAGTTAGAGGG
>JBFMBP010000164.1:7566-40301 GCA_040755155.1 Candidatus Omnitrophota bacterium
GGTCGTCAGCGCACTCTGTCAACCCCCTCTGTATCTCCCCCATCTTGGGGGAGAAAAAGCATTCTAATACCGGATGAACCTCAATTGTTTTGTTTCTCCAATTTGTAATGATAATACGTTTGGTTGCACGCCGGTTCGCCTTCGCTGCTGGCGTTGGCTACCCACGCTTCCAGCGTGGCGGGATGGAAAATGGCGTTGTGCAAATTTCCCTTCATGGAAACCGGCCGCTTGATGAGTTCCATTAAAACCTTCTCGTCCACTTTGCCGTATTGGCTTTCCAAGCGTTCGCAGAAGGCCAGGTAGCGGTCTTCGCCAGACATGATCACGCTGTCGGGGGGCGGCGTATTGAGCATGGCTTCCAGTTTTCCTTCCGCCGATTGGATCAACGTTTGCCATTTGTTCGTCTTGAGTTGAAATCCCTTGACCACCGTGCGGTTGCCCCCGCTGTCTTCGGCGGGCGCGGGAGGAATATTCAATAGCGAGTAGTTTTCGCCCGGCTTGATGAAATGAATCTGCTTCGGCGTGGCGTAGACGCCCCGCGCGTCAGGAATTTTGGAGTCGGAAATGACGTAGAAATATTCGCAAGTGCGCGGCGAGTCTTTGTAAATCCGCAGCGCTTCTTCTAGCGTCGACGCACGCTCCAGCGCATCGCGCATCAACAAGGTCATCGGAACGCCATCCCAATGGCCTTGGCCGCCGCCGCCCATCTCGCCGATGGCGATCTGCTTTTCGTTCATGCCGGTGACGGAGCCGAGGTTGCCCGCGTAACTGACGTTCATGAAAGCGTTGCATCCGTCCGGTTCGACGATCATCAGAACGGCGTTATCTTGTAGCCCCGCGTTGGTCATATAATCCAGAATGCGCACATGGTAGAGGCTGGCGTCATGCGTCGCTTTGCCCATCAGGGCGATGCCGCTGCAATGGAAAGCTTCCGGGAACAGGTTGCCTGCTAGAATTTCTTCGTACGTCAGTCCCGAACCTTCCGCCAGGCCTTTCATCTCCTCGATGAACCGTTCGGGAATATGCGGCAATAGGCGGCTGTGCATTCCACCCCGCAGCATTTTATACATCTGGTATTCTTTGCTCTTGCCTTCTTCGCCCTGATTGTCCGTGATGTTCTTCATATTGCGGACGACGAAATCCTTGAGCAGCTTTCCGTGCTGATAACCTAGCTCATGAGGAGTTCCCTTCAGGTGCAGAACCAATTGCCCCTCAACGCGCTCCAGATAGCCTTTGCCTTCCCGCGCTACGATCTCGCCCTGAGCCAATGGACAAAGGAGCGCCATCAAAAATGCAAATAAAATAGCCCGTCTTACTGTTTTCATAATCAAACCTCATTTTTTATTTACTCTCGCTGTGAGAGTATATAGTATTCGAAAAAAAGGGCATACGGACGATTACCCCCGTATGCCCCTTCTCTCTCTTCAAACCTGTTATTTTCTTTGAATCCTATTGCAGCATCCAGCCTTCGACAACCGACGCCAATCCCTTCGAACCGAGATAGGTTCCGTCTTTACCCGCCGTCGCCGCTTTCGAACCGGCTTTCAAATGAAAATCGCCGTTGCCGGGATCGACGTATTGGGGATCTACGTTCAATAGGTTGCTGGAGGCGATGAATTCCACATCGTCTCCCAATTGGGAATGTTCCGCGAAGATGTCGCAGTAATCGATTTTATATTCGGAAATGGCGCCCGCCATGTTGAGAACGCCGTCGTAATCCACGACGATGCAATTGGTCATCGTCAAGTTGATGACATCCTTGGGCTGATCTGTCGTCGACAATCCTACGCCCGCAAACGATTTATATAAATCGCAATGATCGAAGATCGCCGTCGATGAACGTCCGCTGGAAGAAGCGCGGAAAAACATGTTGGGACCGGAAGTGCCGGCGATGACGGTGTGGTTTACGCTTAAGAGTCCCGTCTCCATGCTGATTCCGTGATGTCCGGGTTCTTTTCCGCAATTGAGAATCATGCAGCTTTCGATGAGTCCTGTGGGCGTCCCTTGAGCATCGTTCTCTTCTAGTTCGTTATCCTCCAACTGAACGCCATGCTCGCTGCAATTCTCGATCACGCAGTTGTTCAAAGTGATGCTGCCATCCCCGGCATTGACGCCTATGCCGATGTTATCGTGAATATGGCAATTCATGGCTAAAACGGCGCCATCGTCAATCTCTATGCCGTTGCTGTTGCCCGTAAATTCGCAATCGACGAGCGTCGATTCCGGCGCAGGAACGGGAACGCCTAAATCCAAGGGCAGATCGGCGCTGGCGAAGGCGTAAGGATATCCCGAAATCTTGCATCGCTCCGCTTTAAAACCTATAGCGTCTATGGACTTGCCTTGCATGAAACTGACAACGTCCATCGGCGAAACTACCATTCCCACGAAATCGCCCGCCGTTTCTGCGCCCGGTCCGACCAACTCGCAATCCGTTACAGTAACGTAGGAACTGATGATCGTGAGAGAGATGGCGATGCCGAGATTGTTCACCGCCGTACCCGTTTGTACGATCTTCAACCCTTGCAGCGTTACGTTATCGCCGTAAATAAAAAATCCTAATTGGTCGTTCGCCCCGAAATCGGCGCCCAATGATGCCAGCGATCCCGTCCGGTTGGAATTGTTGGCGAGATTGATCACTACCTCTTCGTCATTGGCCGCTATAAGAGTCAATTTGTTTTTCTTCAACGGAGGCATATTGATATGGCCGATGTTGGGGTCTTCGTTGTAGGTTCCGCCGCGAATCACGATCGTATCGCCCTCTTGCGCTGCATCGATGGCCGATTGAATTGTGGCGTATCCAGTCGAACCGTCTTTATTGACCGTCAGTGTGGCGGAATAAGCGGCTCCTCCAGTGATGAGCAGAGAGAGAAAAGCCATTCCCAAACCAAGCGTTGTTCTATTTACGAGCTTAATTTTCGATATTTCCATCATCTTAATATCCTTTCCACTTCATAAATGAGTATAAACGAAACCATCAAACGATTGCATTTTGATGAATTACTGCAGCGGAGTCAATAGAGTCTTTTATATAAAGCTGTAAAATCTTTGTTAGGAGCAATCTATTCTGTGAGACTGTGGGACTTTGGGACTTTGGGATTGTATTGTCCCAGTCTCCTTGTCTCCCAGTCTCGCAGTCTCCCAGTCTCCCAGTCTCCCAGTCTCCATATCTTCCTCTCTTTTTTTGCGCGCTTGGGCTTGTCTGTTCCGCGATTTATTGACACAATTCATCCTCGAAAATAGAATAGTAAGAGTAAAAACGTTTATGCCCGGGTGGTGGAACCTGGTAGACACGTACGTTTGAGGGGCGTATGGCTAGCGCCGTGCGGGTTCAAATCCCGCCCCGGGCATTTATTTTTTAATGGTCAAACGATAAATGGCCGATTTCATTGTCAAGAAAACGCTTGCAGGCGCCAAGGACGCAAATCCACTTGACAAATAGAAATAAATCTTTTAAATGTTCAGTCTCCGTTAGAATTTAAAAAATTCGGGAGATTTTATTACGCCAAGTTTCCTCTCCCGAAGAGGAATTATGGCGCGCCGCCATTCCTCCAAAGATAGAGGAAGGCATATGGGCGCGATAAAGAAGCGTAAACGAAAAGTAGATAATATAATATTCCAATCGGTATCGAGGTTTTTCTATGCCATCGGGTAAAAAGCGGAAACGAGCGAAAATCGCCACTCACAAACGGAAAAAGAAGCGGCGTCTCAATCGTCATAAAAATAAGAAATAAAGCCGAATCTCCCGGATTGAATTGCCATCGATGATAATCGGCGTATAATTAAGTTGCTAGGGCCTGTCTATTGGCCTGAACCTCACTTCGTAAGGCGCGAGCGATGGAAATTACGGAAGTTAAAGTTTATCCAGTCCGGAAGCCGGATGACAAACTGAAAGCGTTTGTCACCATCATCCTTGACGATTGCTTCGTTATCCGAGACCTAAAAGTCATCAATGGGAACTCCGGCCTTTTTGTGGCTATGCCAAGCCGCAAAAAGGCTGATGGAACCTATGCGGATATCGCTCACCCTCTCAATTCCGAGATGCGGCAGCAGATGGAAGAGATCGTCATCGGCGAATATAACAAGATCATGGAATTGGAAGGCGGAGAGACGGCGCCTCCCGAATAGATATATGGGCGCGTTGATCTATCCGCTAGCAGCTCCTCCTTTCGATCAGCCTCAATATGAAGTGGCGAGCAACGCTTCGTTTTGAGCCTGTCTTATGGGGATTCGTCAAGGGCTGAAGAACTTTGTCCTTGCCGCCCCTAGGAAATTGGAAGGCGTTATAACGTATGGTTCGAATCCCGGTTGTTACGGCAAGGGTTCGAACCATTGAATCGCATCGGCGAAGATTTTTCCCCGAAAACGGCGCACTTCCTGGACGATGGCGAAGAAATCGGAAGGCGCTTCCACAAACGAGACATCCCCCTTTCCGCATATTCTGCGGTGCAATTTCTCGAATCCCGCGATATCGTCCGAGGCGTAAAACAAATCCTTATAGGTTTTCCTGGGCGAAAACAGGTTATTTTCCTTCAGAATCGCTTCCACTTCCCGGCTGACTTCTTCCGCCGAATTGATCAACGTCACATTCCCTCCCATCGCTTGGCGAATTATGCCCTCCAGCAGTGGAAAATGGGTGCAACCCAGAATTAAGACATCTACGTTTTCTCCACGCAACGGCGTCAAATAGCGCTTGGCCGTCTCCAAGGTGATGGGATCGTCCACCCACCCTTCTTCCGCGAGAGGCACAAATAGAGGGCAAGGGGCGGCGGCGATATGCAACGATCGATCTAGTTCCAGCAGTTTTTTTTGATAAGCGCCGCTGTTTATTGTGCTTTTAGTTCCGATGACGCCGATCCGTCCATTCTTCGTTGCCCTCAACGCCGCTCTTACGCCTGGCTCCACCACGCCGATCGCCGGGCCGGGGAAGGCGTTGCGTATCTCCTCCAGCGCTACCGACGACGCCGTATTGCAGGCGACGATGACAATCTTGGAATCGTGGCTATGCAAGAAGCGGGTGATTTCCACGCTGTATCGCTTTACAGTTTCCGCCGATTTGGTTCCATAGGGTACGCGCGCCGTATCTCCAAAATAACAAAGGGTTTCTTGGGGCATGCGGCGGCTGATTTCCTTTACGACCGTCAAACCGCCAATTCCCGAATCGAAAATTCCAATGGGTTTATTTTTAGCTGGGCATTCGTTTTTATTCATTCAAGTTTCCAATTTTCCGCTTTAAAATGGATGGCTTCCTAAATACATTTTTATATTTGTGAATAAAATCGATCACGTTAGGAAAAATTTATCATTATATCGATTCAATCTAAACACGGAACTTATCGAATCCTAAATCGCTTGCCATTATAGACCATAAAGTTTTTCTGGTACAAGTTTATATTTTTTAGGTAGTTATCTGATTTACTCTATTGATGTCCCCTAGAAAAGATAGCCAAAATCATTCCAAATCCCATTCTTCGATTCCTTTCAATCTTCCTAGGCCAATTCTCTTAACCGCCTGTGGATAAAATGTGAGTGTTTTGAATAGAAAACGTGAATTCCTTGTTCGAATATTTGATTTTTGAAAGATATACGGCAAAGAATTCTCATTGAACATAATATCGATTTATCAAAAAATCTATCCTTGATCCATCGAATCGATTGGCGTTGGAATTCGTTATCTTGTGAATAGAACGCGGAGAGCCTCTTCGTAAGTCGAAAGATGGGGCATAGTTAAAAATCAGAAATAAATACTAAATATTGTGGATAACCTGTGTACATATACAATATATAGTCGAATATGAGGGCTACGCTTCGCATTAAACCTACCCAAAGGCTCTATTCTTTAGCCCTATAATAATGCAAGGTATTAGCAGGATTAATTTGGCTTGACTCGTCTTATAAAAATGTGAACTATTTATTATCTCATGTGAAATTTATATTGAAATCTTTAAGCCTTCTAATCTTATATAAAAATTAAATTGAGATATTCTAGCGTTGTAAAGCGTTATTATTGATATTACCATTATTTTAAATAAGTCACGGCCGTTTTTCTTTCAAGGGAACTTTTATGGCCGATTTTTCGACGAATTTTTCGAACATCAAATCAGCGGAATCAACCGCAGGCAAAAGCGAAGAAGACCGCCGTCTTATTATGTTGTGCCAGGATGGCGATTGCGCCGCTTTCGAGCGCCTCTATCGCCGTTACGCCAAGGATGTATTCAACATGGCGTTGCGGATGGTGGGTTCGTCTGAAATTGCGGAGGAGGTCGTTCAAGAAACCTTTATCTCGGTATTTCGGGATATTCGGCGGTTTCAATTTCAATCCGCCTTCACGACGTGGCTCTATCGAATCGCGCTGCGGCGGTCCGCCGATTATTTTCGCAAGCATAAAAAGCGCATTGATAAAACGATTTCCATTTTTCAGAACAGTCCCGATGAATCTCCGTTCGAATTCCAGGATGGAAATCCCACTCCCGCCGAAAGGGCGCGAGAAAACGAACGAAGAAAAGTATTGGAAGATGCCATAGACTCCTTGAGTTTCAAACAAAAAAAAATTGTAATTTTGCGCTATATTCACCATTTAAGTTACGAAGAAATTGCCGATATATTACAATGCAGGCTGGGAACAGTAAAATCTCGCTTGAATCGCGCACATAAATCTCTTGAGCAGGCGCTTAAAATTTGGGATATTTTTTAAGTTGGGCGATAATGTATTATATGGATTGTCAATGAATTCAATCTGGGTTTATGGAAAAGATTACGCCAATGAATAAAAGATACGATTCCCCCGGATCCGAATCCATGCGGCTTCTACTGCGACGTTATCTCGAAAACGAAACCTCGCAGCAAGAAACGGAAGACGTGGCGGCGCTTCTTCAACGATCGAATGTATGGCGTAGAGAGCTTCAACGGATGAAAAATTTCTTGGCGGCGCTGCAAGAGATGCCTCTTTGCGATCCGCCGGAAAACGTTTGGCGATCTATCTCCAGTTCCATCAAGACCATGAAACCGAAGAGCGTATGGTTTCCCTGGTATTACGCCCATCCCAATTGGGCTTTCGCCGGCCGGGCTATGTCGCTGTTGCTTGCCGTTTCGGCTGGATTGATTCTTGTTCTGAATACGCAGTTTTTATCGCCTGGCTATTTGGTAGTTACGGCGGACGATATTAAAGGTTTTGGCCGCGAAGCGGAAACTTACGCGGCGCTTCACGATCTGAACGGCAATACCCCGCAAACGACGGAAACTCTTGTAGCCTTTTACACTTCCGGCTGGACGGAATGAAATTCGCGGAAAAAAAATATAACGTATTGTGCGCCTTGTTGTCGATAGCGGCGTTCGTCTCGCCGGCGGGGTCCGAACCTGCATCGCAAGAGGAATTGGCGCAGCTCTATCAACAATCCTTTTCCCTTTTTCAAAGTCTTCCCTACGACGGCGCATATTCTTATTTCCGCTCTACTCCCGATGGAGATCGGAATACGGTCGTCAATGTCCGTCAGCGCTCCTCTCAGGAAAGAAAATACGAAATCGTCTCGCCCGAATCCCTTCATGGCCTAGTTATGTTCACTAACAACGAGGGCTTTTGGGGCACATCGCTTAGCGAAGACGAGAGAAAAAAAATCGAAAAGGATTTCCACTTTCTGCCCTTGCATTTTTTCTTTTCCCGAAACGATCTCAACCAAGAAACAAAATTGAAATTTCTCTTAGACAATTACTCTCTTTCCAAGGAAGATAATAAGGAACAAATCGCCGGACGCAAAACCTTTCTTATCCGCATCGATCCCAAAAATCGATATCGCCATTCGTATTTGATCTATCTTGACGACGAGACCAAATCCCTCCTAAAACAAGTTATTATGGATGAAGAGAAGAAACCCGTTGAAAAAATGGAGTTTCAACGGATCCGTTTCGACGAAAAACTCGCGCAAGAGCCGCTTTCCACGGAAAATTTAGTCTTAATTCATCCGTATCGTAAAGACGATCGCAAGGAAGAGAAAAAGGAAGAGAAAAAAGAAGAAAAGCAGAATGATAAAAAACCATGCTTGAATTTTTCTCCTCTCAAAATCGAATGGCTTCCTCGCGGCTTCCAGATGATCGGCGAATCCATCCGGGGAGACGGCGAAAAGCAAACTCTACATACCGTATACAGCGATGGACTCGCCGAGCTTTCCATTTTCCAACGCAAACAAACCAAAGAAGAGAAAGAGGAGCAGGAAAAAGAGAAGCGAGGAGATCAAGTCAAATTATGGGAATGGCGCGGACGAGCCATTTTCTTCCGCGATATATGCGGATTGCGCATCACGGCGATTGGCGACCTCCCCAACAGCGCTCTTTCTCGTACATTGAGCCAAATTCCCACCCTGCCTGAAAATCCAGAGAAAAAATAACCTATATTACGCGCGAAAAAGCAGGATGGGCCGTGTTTTTTCGACTCTCTCAAAGGATTGATCTTTTCCCAGAAGTTTGAGGGGTTTATTCAAGGGCAGAAAAAACCTTGCCCTTGCCACCCTCCTAATCCACACTGCCCCCCAGCTTGCTTTAATCGTGGAATGCATAGATGATTTTGCCTATCGCCGAGAAAAAATCTCGTAAATCAGGGCGGCGCCGTAGCGGCGCCGGGAATTCGAGTTCGAGCCTTTGAGACATCTGAAATTGTTCTTTTCTGTGGGTGAAGAATCGGCCGATCTGCACGCTTCGCGCCTTTGCGCGGAATTGAAAAAACGGGACGCCGAGATCGAACTTTTCGGATTTGGGGGGGAAAAACTGCAGGCGGAAGGCGTGGAGATTCTATATCCCTTGCCGGAACTGGCGCTGGTTGGATTCGTAGAAGTATTGAAGCATCTGCCCGCCATCTTTCGGCTGCAATCGCTGGCGCGGCGCGCGTGGGAGGAACGAAAGCCGGACGCCGTGGTTTTGGTGGATTATCCTGGGTTTAACTTGAGGCTGGCGAAGGCGGCGCATGAAAGAGGGATTCCCGTCTTGTATTACATCGCGCCGCAGGCGTGGGCGTGGAAGGAAGGACGAACGGAAACGATGCGGCGGATCGTGCGCCGGTTGATGGTCATCTTTCCTTTCGAAGAGCCATTTTTTCGTAAACGAGGCGTCGAGACCTGTTACGTGGGGCATCCCTTGCTCGAACGCATAGCGCCCCCGAATGAGAAAGAGACGCATCTGAACGCTCCGCTGATAGGACTGCTGCCGGGAAGCCGCAAGAACGAGTTGCGGCATTTGCTGCCGGTAATGCTGAAGGCGGCAGCTTTGCTGCGGGAGAGGCTGCCGCAGGCTCGGTTTCGGCTGTTTCTGGCGGATGGGCTGCCGGTTAATCTTTTACATTCATTTTCCCTGCCCCACTTCGTCGATGTTGTTCGCGATAAAAATTACGAACGGCGGCGGGAGTTGGATTTCGCCTGGACGGGATCGGGAACGGCGACAGTGGAAAATGCATTATTAGGGATTCCGATGGCGGTATTGTTCCGGAGCCACCCCATAAACGTGTTTCTAGGGCGGCGGCTGGTTCGGATTCCTTATATCGGGATGGTCAATCTCATCGCGCAAAAGGGCGTATGTCCGGAATTCATCCAGGAACAATGCCAGCCGGAGACGCTGGCGCGGTATGCGGAGGAATTGTTGTCTTCGCCCGAACGGTATTTTGAAATGATAGAAGATTTGAAGAAAATGCGGGCGCGTATGGGAGAAGCGTCCGCGTCGAAGCGAGCCGCCGAGGAGATATTCGCTGCGTTGTCATGCGAGGAGCAATCTTGAGCGCGAGGATCGTTCGAGAAGGAATAACACCTTCCCTCGCTTCCCCGTCGATCGAAAGGACGAATGTTGTGGCCGACCAGCTGGCTTCTTTTTATCGAAATCAAACGTTTGCGTTAACGCTGGATTCGTGCGCCGTTGCGGCGGCGCTGGCGTTGATTTATTTCATCGCCATGAAAATGTTATCTGTTCTTTTGCGGGCGGCGCATTGGCCGCGGCTGTTTTATGGTTTGGATAAGCTGTTATTGGGTTATCTTCTCGCTGCGTTGGCATCAGTGATTTTCGGGAAAGATTTTTGGACGCATACTAAGATTTCTTACATCGTCCTTCTTGGAATGGGCGCCTTTCTGGGATTTTTCTACGCTGTGGGGGAAGCGGCGCCGGGGAAACAGGCTTGGTCGTATACGAAAGATGGGCCGCCAAAGGAATGGAACTGGATTGATTTGTCGTTTCCGATTTTCTTCATCATTCTTTATTTTGTTTTTTTCTACTACCCGGTTTTAGTTCCGCAAAAGGCGATTCTGGACGGCCTTCATTGGCCTGCTATGGCTAAAGAATGGCTTCTGAAAAAAGTGGAGAAGCCGGGGGAAGAGAGAGGACCTTACGCCGTGTTGTTCGTGGTTCATTTGGCGTGCGCTGCCTATGTTCTGCGAAAGATAGGATTGGGTTTAGCCAATGCGGGATCGTACGTTAAGGGATTATTGGAGCCGCAAGAAAAAGATTCTAGCGAGGAGGACGATCGAATCGCCGAATAAGGGACTAAAAAAAACATCGCGATCGGCTTGGCCTTATTTCTTCGCGGCGGAAAAATAACGCCGCCAAATCGATAGAACCGGTCTTGCAGTTCCTTTTTCGTCGAGCAGGCCGCAATCTTTCCAGACGACGAAGGCTTCCGGGGAAGAGGCTTTAATTTTATCCCAAAGCGCGTCGTAATCGCGAGAGAGAAACGATACGATGAAAAGATATCGATCCCGCTGCGCCGTTTGGAATAACGTTTGGTAATACTTGGCCTGACTGTCGGGACTGCCGGGAATTTCGAGATGGAATGTTTTTAGATGGATGGTTTCCCCCGGATAGCCCGTCTCGCCGATGGCGATGGGTTTATCCGTAAAGGATCGCAGCCAGTCAAGATCGGCGTTGGCATGATCAAGGTTGCCAATCATGAAGGGATAATAACTGATCCCCACGACATCGCAATATTGTAAAAACGCCTTGATTTCTTCCTGCTGCGCTTTAACGTCGCTCCATCCTTCGTTTCTTAAATTATGCAGCGTAAAGGTGGCGAAAATGGGCAAAGCGGGATTCTCTTTTTTTAATTCTGTATAGGTGGATCGATAGAGATCGAGGAACGGCGCCCATTGCGCCGGAGCGTTATGGAACAATTCGTTAACTTCGATGCCAATGGCCAGATAATCGGGCTTTAGGCGCTTGATGGCGCGGCGGCAGTAATTCAAGTAGGCTTTTTTCACGAGAGGATCGTCGAACGGCTTGTTTTGAAACGTTTCCGGCAACGGCATGTTCTCTTTCTCGCCCCAATACAGCGCCATACCCTTGCGGTCGCCGTTCATCGGCGTGACCGAGACGAAAATTTTTCTGCCCGCGGATGCTTGGACGCGCCGGTCCCAGTTTCTTTCCAAATCGAAGGAATATGGCGCGCCATCCAAGGATTCCGTCCAGGGAACGCCCGAATCCAGATGATGGGCGATGATGTCGCCGTTCTCTCTTACGAATCGATAAGCGTCGTCGACGGCCTCTTGCGAAATGTCGTAAGGGAAAGGAGTGAATCCCATATAAAATGGGCGGACGGCGTCCTCTTCCGCGTCCAGCAGGGAAGGCGATAAAGAGAAGAGTATGAAGAAAAGGGTTTTTTTACATGACATGGCAATCGAGAACCTCGTAAGAAAAGATGGCTATCATTTCTATTACGCAACATCATTCTTCCCCTTTCAAAAAAAAGAAAATGTTTTCGGTAATATGGTTTGAATCGCGCCTCTGCATAGAGCGGGATATCCAAGAAACAGAGATTTTCGTTTCATTATGAGATTCCATGGAATGAAATCTATGACTAGGAAAAGGAGCATAACCGTCCACCTTTTCGAGCCTTTGATGGATTTTTATAAGAAAACCAAGATGTAGAAGTTATCTTCCCCGCGCGGGAAATCATCGAAAAATCATCGTTGGCTAGCTCTTCTTTAACATGGGAAGACAAAAATTATTCTAACGCCGATTCGATAACCTGCTATCGGCCATTTTGTTTACGAGGATGACATTTTCACCGTGGCGTTAGACCCTGACATTTTCACTGTGGCGTAACAAAAGACAATTTTTATATTGACTTTTCCTAAAAACCAACTAAACTTTTATGTTTGTGTTTTTTCTGGGGGGGAACGAAAGAGATTTGAAGATTTTCGAATCGCGTTCGGATTTCCGGCGTTCCCGTTTCACGCAGCTCCCGCCGAGGATAGATATCTCCCGCCGGACTGATTCACGGAAATCATTTTGGGGATGGAAAACGTATTAACTTTTGGCCCGGCTAGCCGTTCTTCTTGCGCGGCGGCCGCAAGGGACGATCATAAGGCTGCGCGGCGGCCTTTCCGGCAACATTGCGCCGCGCAGGCGGCGAAGAACAAGAAAGGAAAACAAAGGCAGGTTTGACGATGGCAAGACAGATTCCCCTAGAACGAGTTCGGAACATCGGCATAATGGCTCACATTGACGCAGGCAAAACCACGGTGACCGAACGCATCTTATATTATACGGGCAAGACGCACAAAATCGGCGAAGTTCACGACGGCGAAGCCACCATGGACTGGATGGAGCAGGAGCGGGAGCGTGGCATTACCATTTGCTCCGCCGCTACGACGTGCTTCTGGAACAACCACCGCATCAACATCATCGACACGCCGGGGCACGTCGACTTCACTGTCGAGGTGGAGCGTTCGCTGCGCGTTCTCGACGGCGCCATCGCCCTCTTCTGCGCTGTGGCCGGCGTGGAGCCTCAATCCGAAACCGTATGGCGCCAAGCCCAGAAATACGAGGTTCCCGTCATCGCCTTCGTCAATAAGATGGATCGCGCCGGGGCGGATTTTTTCCGCGCCGTCGAATCTATGAAGGATCAACTGAGCGCCAATCCCGTTCCCATCGTCATCCCCATGATGAAGGACGGCGAGTTGCGCGCCGTCATTGATCTCATCCACAATGTCGCGCACTATTACGACGATGCGGTCGGCGAGAAGCGGCATGACGAAGCCGTACCGGAAGAATTCGCCGCCGAACGGGACTTTTGGTATAAGCATCTCATAGAGAAAGTCAGCGAAGTAGACGAGCATCTCCTTGAAAAATTCTGCGGCGGCGAGGAGATAACCAGCGAAGAGTTGATACTGGGCATCCGCCGGGCGACGCTGGCGCGGACGATCACCCCCGTCCTTTGCGGCGCCGCCTTCAAGAACAAGGGCGTCAAACGGCTCATCGACGCCGTCGTCGATTTTTTGCCTTCGCCCGTCGATCTTCCGCCCGTTATCGGTTTTCACGAAGGCGAAGAGATCGAACGCCATCCCAGCGACGATTCGCCCCTGGCCGCCTTGGCTTTTAAAGTCGTAGCCGACAAGCACATGGGAAAATTGATCTATTTCCGTGTCTATTCCGGAACCATGCAGGCCGGCAGCTATATTCTGAACGCCAGCAAAGGCAAAAAACAGCGCATCGGGCGGCTATTGCAAATGCACGCCAACAAGCAGGAGCAGCGCGACGCCATCTATTGCGGCGACATCGGCGTCGCCGTCGGCCTCAGCGACACCATCACCGGCGATACGCTATGCGCCGTCGATCATCCCGTGATTCTGGAGGCGATCGAGTTTCCCTCGCCCGTCATTTCCGTCAGCATCACGCCCGAATCCAAAGCCGACAGCGATAAGTTGGGCATGGGTCTTGGCCGCCTCGCGGAAGAAGACCCCACCTTTATCGTCTCGTCCGGCGAGGAATCGGGCGAGACCATCATTTCCGGCATGGGCGAACTGCATCTGGAGATCATCGTCGACCGCCTCAAGCGCGAATACGGCGTACAAGCCGCCGTGGGGCGCCCGCAGGTGGCCTACCGCGAGACCATCACCAAATTCGCCGAAGTCAACCACCGCTATGTTAAGCAAAGCGGCGGCAAAGGCGATTTTGCGCATACCGAGTTCCGCATCGAGCCGGTTCCTGCCGGACAAGGCTTCGAATTCGTCAACGAAATCTATGGCGGCTCCATTCCGCGCGAATACATCCCCGCCGTGGAAAAGGGGATCATCGACGCCATGCAGCGCGGCGTGTTGGCCCATTATCCCATCGTGGATTTGAAAGTGACGCTCATCGATGGCTCCTACCACGACGTGGATTCTTCCGAGCGCGCCTTCCGCATCTGCGCAAGCCAGGCCTTCAAAGACGCCTTCCTGCGCGCTAAGCCCCATCTGCTCGAACCCATCATGCGGGTGCACGTTACGACGCCGACGGAATACGCCGGGTCCGTCAACGGCAGCCTCTGCGGCAAGCGGGGACGCATCCAGGGCATGGACTCCATCGGCAACGCCAGCGTCGTAAAGGCGATGGTTCCCCTATCGGAGATGTTCGGCTACGCCACGGAATTGCGCACTATCACCTCCGGACGCGCCTCCTTCTCCATGCAGTTCGAGCACTACGAACCCGTGCCCCCCAACATCGCCCAGGACATCGTCGACGCCCGCAAGGAAAAAGAACGCGGAGCGGCGTGAGAGGAATGAGGAGTGAGGAATGATGAGTGAAGGCGAGCATGCGATTGGAGTTCGTCTTCCCACTTTTGAATACGATGAGAAGGAGCGGCCGATGCGCCGCTCCTTCCGCGTTTTTGGCTCTATCGCCGTTAATGAATATTGTCAGAAAATGTAAGATGGGCCGCGATGCTTGACCCATCGTTTTTATGTAATATGGTTATTGATGGGTCAAAAGGCGCGACCCATCTTACGCAATAAAAAGAAATATGACGCCATCGACGCGAGCGAGGTTTGAATAGAAAATGAATATCAAACCCATCAAAACAAAAGCGGACTACAAAGCCGCCCTGGCGGAAGCCAAACGCTTGGCGAACGCGCAGCCGAATACGCCAAAAGGCGACAAGCTGGAAGTTCTATCCACGCTAATAGAAGACTACGAAAGAAAGAACCATCCCATAGAAGAACCCGATCCAATAGCGGCGATAGAACATCGCATGGAAGCGTTAGGAATGATCCGCAAGGATTTGGAACCCATCTTAGGAACGCGCGCCCGCGTCAGCGAAATCCTAACGCGCAAGCGCCCCCTCACGCTCTCCATGATCCGCAAAATTCATCAAACCCTGCAAATCCCCGCCGAGACGTTGATACAAACCTATCGATTGAATGAAGAGTGATGAATGATGAGTGATGAATTTCGTCCCGACATTGTCTTTTCCATCGAACGCTATTCCCCGGAGCGCAAGGCGGAATTTCTTTTATCTAACGCCGTAGATGAAAGGGACTACGAGAAAGCGGCGGATCATGTGCGGGCGAAGGGCCTCAATCCAGACGCCATTCCGCATCGCAAGCCCGAATTTTTGTCTGAATCAGGATATCCAGGATAAAAGGATGACCAGGATTTTTGTTAGTTTTTATCCTGAATATCCTGTTAATCCTGACCATCCTGATTCAGACAAGATTTTTTCCGCCTTTGAGTATACATTTACGCATTCAAGGGCAGAAAAAACCTTGCCTTTGATATCCGCCTGCCCTAATCTTTACAATCCGCCAAATATTTGGTTTTGTTTATAGTCAATCTAACGCTGATGTTTTTATCCAACTTGTTTTATCCAATCTCTAAGGTGCATTTCCAATCGTGCCCCTTCCTCAGCAGGCAGCTCATTGGTGTGGGCAATTACATTTCGCGTTCTTTCAGAATCTTTGATTCGACTGATTACCCAAGCTTGATCAGGGAAGTAATCGTTAAACACATCCCAATGGTTGATTATCAAAAGTGCCAAATCACCCAAATCCATATAGAACAATGGATGCTCATTTCGACCTGTGTGCCATAAATTTTTTTTCTCATCTGCTCTTCGCTTTTCAAGTTTGTCCTTCATTCCCTTATTTGCTCGAGTATCAAACCAATTGTCCCCGTCTATTTCAGCAAATGTATTGATGATGAATTCACGAACAAGATTTTCAAAAACGTAAAGCATTCTGTAATAGCGCTGCATCTGAATGGAGCCAGAGCGAATCTTCTCCGACGCTGAAACAAAAAGATCATGATCCTTTTGCTCATATGTAGTTCGTTCAGGTGTTCTAAGAATCCCAGAAATTTGTAAATTTTTCACGCAATAGGATGCAAACAATCCCTTAAGAGTAAAATTGTTGATATCTTTCTCCATTACATTAACTCTTCGCGAAGAGCCTTAAATATTGCGCGATATGTTTCTATATTTTGAGTATCAGGAAGATGTATTTCCAAGCGATATACCAATCCAAATTTACTTTCGCCTTTTATGACTGGTATGTCCTTCGTTGTTGATTCTTGGGGCGAAATCTTGCTTTCTCCAATTAGTGGTGCTGATGTTTCCTTTACCTCGCTAAAATCTGCATATTGCGCAAGAGACTTGAATGTTGACGCTATTTTGAGCGCTACCGAATCTCCTTTACCGGTTTTGGATTTAAACCAACCTTTAAGATCTTCGACCGTCTTTTCGTGAGCTTTCTTATTGCTCGTGTATAGATCATCGAAGGCTATTCGGAGCCGTTCAGCTAAAATATGTTTTGTCTTATTGTGATCGACAAAATCTCGATAACTACTTTGTGGTTTTCCAGATGTATCTAGAAATCCAAGATACTTGAATATTTTTACAATCGATCGATCATTGGAACTGCTAAAACCAAGATCGCGGAGGAAATCATAAGTAAATGCCTCCGGTACTGCTGCATGTTGAATCTTGTCAAGAATCTTATGCAAATTTTTTATCGAAGGTATGTACGGAACATCGATATCCATATGCCTTCTCGTTTCTATATATTAAGAATCTAACAATAATTAGACTGATCTCCATACGAAACGGTCTTCGGATTTGCTGTTCGTATAACACGCCCTTATATTTCTACCCGAAAGCACGTCAATTAATCTGCCATAAATTATTCGCTCTCTACCGAACAGATTCTCGCTAAAACATATTCTACGCCACAAGATGAAGCAAAGTATAGAGCGCATTGATCCCCCGCCCAACGCCCCCATCCCCTTAGAAACTTCCCCCCGTCTCTGGTAGACTGAAATTCCTAATATCCATCGAAAAGAAGGAGACTGGGCGCATGAATCTGGAGGCGGGGCGTAACCATACGGTTCAGGACGTTTATCTCACGAGCGCGTTTTACCGTTATTTGGCGTTGATCGCCGCTTTGTTGGCTTGGACGTTTGACGGCGTCGAGCAGGGCGTTTATACCATCATGACGCGGCCGGCTTTGAAGGACATCATGCCGGAAATCAAGGCGTTGGACCGGCAGCAGACGGAATTGAACGCGCAACTGGACGCTATGATCGCCGCCAAGGGCGCGACAATGCAAGATTTGGAGAAATTGAGATTGCACGATTCTTTCGCTTCGATGCTTCCCGCTGGCGAGAAGGAGGAATGGGAAGAATCACAAGCCAGTCTCAACGCCAAATGGGATTCGCTGGGCAATGCGTCCGGCGCGGCCCCCGGCGACCTTCAGCAATTGAAAACCTTATCCAACGCCGTCTTCAAAAAACTGATCGACGGGCCGGTGGGATGGTTTTACAGTCTAGCCGTGGCCATGTGGCTGTGGGGCGCCGCTTGCGGGGGCGTCATCTTCGGACGCATGGGCGACTGTTACGGGCGGGTGCGCAGCCTGATTTTCGCCGTCATCGTCTATTCCGGATTCACGGGGCTTTCCGCGCTGTCGTTCCATTGGAGCCATCTGGCGATCTGCCGCTTTCTCGGCGCCATCGGCCTCGGCGGCGCCTGGCCGTTGAGCGTGGCGCTCATCGTGGAAACCTGGCCGGACCGGCATCGCTCGGTGCTGGCGGGATTAATGGGCGCGGGGGCGAACGTCGGCTTCTTCATCGCCTCCAAATATTCCGGCTGGATGAGCAACTACAGCTGGCGCTGGATTATCGGCATGGGCTGCGTGATCGGAATCAGCAGCCTCTTGATCATCGCTTTCGTTCCCGAACCGGGCAAATGGAGAGCCTCGCGGGAGAAGCGGCAGCATTCCTCGCTGGGAGATTTGTTCCATCCGCGCTACATCCGCTCGACCATCGTCGGCAGTTTGCTTTCTACGGTGGCGTTGTTGGGAACGTGGGGTTCGTATTTGTGGATGTCGACCTACGTCGATCAGATCGCGCAGGGTACGCCCTATCAATTGACGGCGAAATCGACCATCGCGCTCTATCAATCTTACGGGCAAATCATCGGCGGCTTTATGGGCGGCGTACTGGCGGGGTGGATGGGCAATAAGCGCTCCTGGATCATGCTCTGCTTGATGGCGTGGGCTTCCGTCTTCACCCTCTTCGGCTGGAACGATACCTTCGGGCCGCAAGCGCTATGGATGGGCGCGTTCGCCGGGCTGTTCGTCACGGCGTTCTTCGGCTGGCTGCCCAAATATCTGCCGGAATTGTTCCCCACGAGAATCCGAGCCACCGGCCAGGGATTTTCCTTCAACATCGGCCGCGTCATTGCGGGATTCGGAGTATTGGGAACCGGCGCCTTAGTCGAAGCCTACGGCGGAGATTACCGCAAAGGCGTCATGACCATCTGCTCGGTTTATCTCGTAGGGCTGCTCATCATCTTCTTCGCGCCGAACACCGGCGGCAAGATGGTCTCCGACGAGGAAGACGAAAAAGCAATGATGAATGCGGAATGATGAGTGATGAAAAAAAGGGTGGGGCTTTATATCCCCTCACCCTTGCCCTCTCCCGAAGGGCGAGGGAATTGGATAGCGCGCCTGGGAGCGCGGGCGTCCCGCCCGCATAATGAAAGACGCCGTGAAAGATGCCGTGGGTGGCTTCTACGATCCGTTATAAAAACGAACTCAAATGGCCGCAGACTTTTTGCGAGGCTTGGAAGACGCCTTTGCAGAGGGCTTCCGCGTCTTGCTGCGTAAAGTATTTTTCGAAATACTCCGGCGTCGTCATGTAGATCATTTTTTCGTTGAGATGAAAGCGTTCGAGGTCGGGAAAGGTTCCTACGCCGGGCAGGGGGCCGAGTTGCAGCATGTCGTAGAGGACGTAATCGTTCTTGAATACGTCGAAAATCCGCCCCATCGTCTGCTTCCAATCTTGGGCGAGCGTCCGTTGCAGGTTGGCGATTTCTTCGGCGAATAGAAGACATGCCCCGCAAACGTCGCGGATCATGTGCAATTCCAATGGGAACTGATGAAGGCGTTGTCTGGTTTTTTCCAATAAATCCGCTTGCGATTCCCGCTGCTGTATGTATTTTTCCAAAAAAGCAGTAGTCCATGCCCAATAATAGTTTCGTTGAAAACGATAGAGCAGCTGACCCCACAATTCTTTCGGAACCAATTTGACGGGATCGGCGGGCGGAACCTCCTCCATTTTCGTGCAAAGGATGCGCGAAGAGGCGCATAATTCCGAAGCGATATTCTGGAAACCCGCTTTGTACATGGCGAAGACAAGGCTGTGGAACGAAAAGACGCAGGCTTCCGAACTCGCGAGGCATAACTTTTTGAAGCGCGGCGCAGCGAGGGGATTGGGCGTTTCGGCGTAAATGGCGCCGCCGGTTTTCAAATGACAGTAGAGCCGCTTCAACGCCGCCGAGGGCGTCTGTGTTCTTCCCAGGACGTCGAAGCAGAAGATAAGATCGAACGGCTCTCCTTCCTCCAGCGATTCCGGGGCGTCGAAGCTAAAGGAGAATTTATCGGGGGATGGTTCTTGGCCGCCGTCCGCCGCCAGGGCGGATATTTTTACGGCTTTATAATCCCATCCTTGTTGGCGCAGTAAATTTTCGAAGCGTTTTTTCTCGCTGTAGACTTCCAGAGCCTTCCCCGGTTCGCGTCCGAAACCCGTGAATTGGCGCATCCACTCCATTGGCTCTTGGGCCTGCGGTTCGTCCGCGCCGCCGAAATTCCAATCGCTTCCGAAAAGATCGCCGGAAGCATCCCGCTGAACGGAGGGATTTTGAAAGATCGCCGCGCAATCCCGGCAGATGGAAAAATGAACCTGCGCGTCCATCGCCCATTCGCGAATCAGTTTGTCTTCTTTTTCCCAATACCAGAACGATTGATGGTTGGATGAATCGCAAACGGGGCATAGCGCTGAGGTCATTCTTTTTTCTCCTTTACAATCAATTGCGCTGCGTTTTGGCAGTTCTTATTTCTTCAATGGATTTAACCATATCCGCCGCCGCATGGGAGATTTCCTGGTGATCCTCTTCCCACGTTTTATTCTTCGTCTCTTCATAATGTTCGTCTCGAATTTTACGAAGCCATTCCATTCCCTTAAACTCTTTCGTTTCCATAGATCATCACCATATTTGAATGTTTTAGCTGAGTGAAGATGTTTCCCCACCCAAGATAGCTAATCTTTACCCAAAAGTCGGAGGGATCGATCAAGGGCAGAAACAACCTTGCCCTTGCCACCCCGCTAGAATATTTTCTAATCACTTTTTACTGTTTTTTGATTATACGCCATTCTAAGCGCGAAGCCGATGCGGCGCGAGGCCGCATCGGCTTTTGTCAGGCTTTCAGGCTTTTTTGTTAACCCAGCAGCGACAGGAAGCTCTGGGGGAGAAAGTTCGCTTGTGCGAGGACGGAAACGCCGGATTGCAGCAAGATTTGATTTTTGGCGAATTCCGTCGATTCTCTGGCGATGTCGGCGTCCCTTAGCCGCGATTCGGCGGCTGTCAGGTTTTCCGATGAGACGCTGAGGTTGGAGATGGTGCCCTCCAATCGGTTGGTCGCCGCGCCGAGAAGGGAGCGGGTGCGGTTGATCTGGTCGAGGGCTTCATCGACGATTTTCAGAGCTTCGTTGGCGCCCTCGTAGGTCGTAACGTCGATGTCTTCCACCGTGCGTCCGCTGCCGCGTCCGAAGCCCAGATTCTGGGAAGTGAGATCGCCCAAGGTAGTGCGGAAACTGTCGAAAGCGAAGGCGCCGATGTGAAAGTTGACCGACTTGTTGACGGCGGAAATGATAATCGTCGTTCCCGGATCCGGCTCGTCCGTACTGGATTTCGTAATATCGAGGATCGTGTCGAAGTCCACCATCAGCGTACGGGCGACGCCGCTTGTGAAGCTTCCATCGTCGATGAAGACGACGTCTTGCGCTCCGTTTTGGAAGGTGACTTTCGGTCCGCCGTTCAACGATCCGACGTATTCGCTGGCGTTAACTTCCAGGATGTCTTTGCCCACCTTCAGGTTGTTGCCTACGCGGAAGGTGATTTGTTCCTGCACGGCGCCGTCGACAGTGGCCTCAGCGCCATAGAGAGTAATGACATCGCCCGCTTTGGCCCGAACGGCCGAGCCGCCGTTGATGCGGAAGGTAGCCGATTCGGCGAAGCCTTCCTTGACGAGATCCCCTTTATCCTGAATCGTGAACGTCTGGTTGATTCCGGCGGTTGGCCTGCTGTTATAGGTTAACGTGAAGCTTAACTGGGAATTGTCGCGTCCGAGATCGTCGAGCAGACGGAGTTTGCCTTCCGGAGTTATGGTAACGACGCCGGTTTCAAACCGGGAGAGATCGCCGTCCATCCCAGCGACCGTATAATCCCGGGTGCGGTAGTTCAATTCCGCGATCAATCCGGAGAGCGTGGCGAATTGAAAATCGTTGAAGACGGTGTCCGTCGATGCGCTTCCGCTGATGGTGTATGCGGCGACGAAAGTCGTTCCATCCGCTTCCGTTCCACGCAGAGTGATCGTATCGCCGATGGAAATGGATGAGCCGCCCGTGTAAAGGCTGTCGACGAATGTTCCGTTCAATTGCAATCCCCGGAGAGAACTCGCCAGAGAAACGTCGCGCCGAATATTGACGCCTGCGTGATCCTGAAATTGAATCGTGCTATCGATGGTTCGGGTTTGCGCGCCTTGCACGTCTTCCACGTCGATGGAAAAGTTGCCGGTTCCGAACGTGCTGCCCGTGATGGCCGTCACGGCGTTGCCGATTTGGCCTCCGCCGGAGAGAACGGAATTGATGCCGATGGCGCCCGACCGCGTGACGCCGTCGGCTTTCGTAACTACAAAGTTATTTCGGACCAGGCGGAGGTTCAGGCTGGACTGGTTCGCCGTTTCCAGATCGCTGACCAGCAGCAATCGGCCGCGGTTGTCGCTCGTATTGGCGGCGAGCGTTACCGTCGTACGGAAAGACGTCGGCGCGCTGGCGGCGGAATTGACGCCCCAAAGAGACATTTCGGCCTGGTCGATGGCGAGATTGATGGCGCCAAGCAGCGAGGTTTCCGACGCGGCGGTTTGAGTCGAGTCTCCCAAGAACGTGATGTTCGACGCGCTGACAGTGCCGCTGAATTTAGTTACGCCGTCGGAAAGAACGCCTTCGAAGGAGATCAAATCGCCGTCTTGGATGGAGACGGTATTGAAAATGCCTCCGTCGCCGATTTGCAAAGCCGACGTGCCCGCCGTTCCGTTCAGTCCCGCCGTGGAGGCGAAACGAGCGAGGGTGACGGCAATATCCGTACTGTTCTGGATGCCGGCGTGCATGGTCCGCGTCACGCCGTTGCTGTCGAGTCCCGGAATCAATTGGGAAAATCCGTTCTTCGTTTTGACGATGTTGAGAAAATGCTGTCCGTTTTCCAGCGTGCTGGAGCTCGGTCCTTGGTCAATGTTGATGCCGAAATTTTGCACGCCGTCCTGGCCCGGCTTGATTTCGGCGCTGGAGCCGAAATCGCCGTTGAGCAGATGATTGGTTCCGAATTTGGTGGTATTGGCGATTCGAGTGATTTCGTCAATACTTTGGAACACTTCGTCCTGGATGGCTTGCCGCGCCTGCAAATCGTTCACTCCCGTATTGGCCGCTTGCACCGCGAGAACGCGGATGCGATCGAGCCGGGAGGTCATTTCGTCGAGGGCGCCTTCGGCGACGTTGATCAGGTTGACGCCGTCCTGGGCGTTCATTATAGCGCGATCCAATCCCCGGACCTGCGATCGAATTCGAGTTACGACGGTCATGCCCGCCGCATCGTCGCCGGCCCGGTTGATCCGAAGCCCCGACGAGAGGCGTTCGATGCTTTTCTGCATGGAACGTCCGGTTACGTCGAGGTTCCGGTTGGCGTTAATGGCGTTGATATTGTTGTTGATTCTGGCGATACTCATGGGATTCCTCCGTGAAGGGAATTCTGTCAGCATCCTTGCCGACAGCGTTAGCGCGAGGAAACGCCTCGCGGGCGATTTATCCCAATGGCGCCGGAGGGGGCTGTAGAAAGGCGATAGCGCGCCGGGGCGTCGAGTGAAACGCCCCGGCGCGCCCTTTCAAAACAACCGGCGCGATTGGTTGCTTGATGGGCTTTCAAAAACCTCTCCTCAAGCCAGGCGCGGAGTTTCAGAGGGGGCGCTGTAGAGACGCCACGCTTGGTTGAGGTCGAAATCCTGAGCGACCCAAGGAATGCCAGGGATGAAGCCGGCTAGCGAGTTGGAGCCATAACGATCAACCTCTCGTCGTTTCCAGGGAGTCAACCTGGCTCATCGCCCCGCCGAGGGGGATGATGACGGGTTATGTCGATTTATGGAACGTGGGATGTCCTTTCTTGTTGACGGCGTTTTATTCTTTATTTCGTCGAAAGAACCAGAATCGGGAGCCGCGTTCGTTCGCCGCCGCCGGTTCCGCCTTTCTTGCGGAAATTCATCGAATCGTTTTCTGTATTTCGGTCGTCTAAAACCGCCGTCAGAGGCGCCAAAGGCAGCGCTTCAAGGCGGATAACGTCTTCCCTTGCTTTCGATCGAGCCGGGATGAGGGATTCCCAGAGGGCCAGGAAAAGAGGCCAGCGAGCCAACCATCGCGCGGCGGTTTCCCGCCAGAGGCGTGGACTCGTCAACGGTTTCCTCTTTCGAGAACCGCCGGGAATCCCCATCGCTCGGTCATATGTTGAGCCCGGACTGTTTCCATGAGTCCTCTCACGCCGGAGAACGATCACTCCATCTAATGGACGGAGGAAGAAGAAAGAGGTCCATCGGATGGCGTAGTGAAAACTTGGTCGCACCCAAGATTTCTCCGGCCGGATTCGCCCGGCGTCTGCAAGGGCGCCGGAGGGCCGAAAGAGTGGAATGGGCTTCATGTTCGAGTCCATAAGGCATACTCCCGATTCGCATTTCGTTTACCGATCCTAATAACGTTCGCACCGTTGGATCAGGCGTAAGCAAGAAAGCGAGCGGGTTGTTTCCGGATTTTACGAAGAATCCATTTTCGCAGGTTGGAAACGAATCGTTGAACCTGGATCTTTTTCATGGATTTATACTCCTTCCCAGAACGGGAATCGCGTTCGATCTTATTCGTTGTTTAGATGGTTTCGCCGAAGTCCGGCTGGGGATTCGGAAAAACGATCAAAGCGGCGAACAGCTCCATTTTCCTTGGTTGGCGGGGCGGGGTGGGGAGGCGGAGCTATGGCTCCCCACCCCGCCGATACTCTTTGGCGGTGACCGATTCAAGCCAGTAACTTATTAGCCGAGAAGCGAGAGTAATCCTTGCGGCAGGAAGTTGGCCTGCGCGAGGACGGAAGTGCCTGCTTGGAATAGAATCTGATTGGAAGTGAAGTTGGAGACTTCTGACGCCATGTCGACGTCGCTCAGGCGCGATTCAGAAGCCGAGAGGTTCTCCGAACTGACCGAGAGGCTGGAGATGGTCGTATCGAGCCGGTTGGTGAAAGCGCCGAGGGTGGAACGGGTGCGGCTGACCTGGTCGAGCGCCTGGTCGATGATTTCCAGGGCGGTGTTGACGCCGCTGATGGTGGTAACGTTGATGTCGGAGACGGTTTTCCCGCTGCCGCGGCCGAAGCCGAGGTTGTCTCCGCGCAGATCGGGGATATTGACTTGCAAATCTTGTCCTTTGAAGGGACCGACTTGGAAATTGAGAGCGCTGTTGACTGTGGAGAGCAGGATGGCGACGCCGGTATTAGGATCGCCGTTGCTGGGCGGTCCCGTGATGTCCAGAATATTGTCGAAGTCAAGCATCAAGGTTTCCGCCACGCCTTCGCTGAAGCCGCTTTCGAAGAAGACATTCGTATCGCCGTTCTGGAAAGCGACCTGAGGACCGCCGTTGAGCGAACCGTAGAAGAGTTGGGCTTCGATTTCCACCGTGTCGTAACCCTTATTGAAAATGGATTGGCCGATGGATTCGCGGGCGCCTGCACCGAGGGTGATGGTCAGGCGCTGCTGAGACTCGTTGAATTTGGTCGGTTCTTCGCCGTACAAGACAACGGTGTCGCCAACTCTCACGCGTTGGAGCGGCCCGCCCGCCATGGAAATGGTCGCCTCTTCCGGATTGCCGTAAATGATGACCTCGGCGCGGTCCGTCATCGTTCGGGGTTGTTCGTCCGAGGCGTACGTGCGGTCCTGGACGCGCAAGAAAATGTTGGATTGAGAACTGTCGGCGATATCGTCGATCAGCTGGAGATGGCCCTCTCCCGTCAGAGTGACCATCGCCTTTTGAAAACCTTCGCTGAGCCGGGCCGAGCCGTCGGCAGCGAGGCGGTTGCGATAGTTCAATTCGTCGACCAAGCCGCCGAGAGTGGTAATCCTCGCGTCGTCGAGATCGGCGTCGTCATTGGGATCCGTGGATATGGTGAACGTGGTTTCGAAGGTGCTGCCGTCCACCTGGGTTCCCTGAATCGTGATGGTGTCGTCGGCGGCGAAGCGGATGCCGTTGTCGCCCGTCGTGAAGATTCCGTTGACGAAGGTTCCATTCAAAACGGCGCCGCCTTTACCCGCCAGACTGGTCGAGCGGGTGATGATGGAGCCGGCGGGTTCGCTGAAGGTTAGCGTCGTTTCGAGTTTGCGGCGGTTGGGCGGCGTTACGTCGGAGACGTCGATCTTGAAGTTGCCGCTATCGAAGGTGGAACCGGTGATGGCTTGGATGGTATTGCCGTATTGCGCGCCGACATCCATACCTCTGACGAAATCGCGGGTGGAATCGATCCTGAGTTTCAAATCGCCGGTCGAACTGATGACGCTGAATTGAATGTTGAATTGAGAGGGAGCGGCCGTCGCGTCAGCGTTGGTCGTCGTGCTGGTGCCGCCCGCTTTGGCGCTGAGGAAGCGGATGCGTCCGCTGCCTTCCGCTTGGGTAAGCGTATTCAGAGGAAGGCTGACGTGCGTTTGCACGAAGGTGCTGGGAATGTCCGTCGTCACGCCGCCGAAGAGAGCGATTTCCGCGTTGTCGATGGCGGTTTGGACCTGTTGCATCAGGTTTTGCATCGTATTGGGACCGCCGGCGCTGCTGACGCTCAAAGCGCCCGTAAAGGGGGTGATTCCGTCGGAAAGAACGCCTTGGAAGGTGATAATGTCCGAACCGGCGACGGAAACGCCGTCGAAGGTCAGGCCGCTCAAATTGTCCGCGTAAGCGGCGGCGTTGGCGCCGTTGAGGAATCGTCCCGTCGTCACGGCGATGTCCGTGGCGTCCTTGATGCCGGTGGCGAAGATGGCCTGCCCATCCTCTTTTTTATAAGGAATAATTTTTTCCGAACCTTCTTTGGTTCGGATGACATTCAATATGGAAACGCCGGACCGGAGATTGCTGGCGTTGGGATCGTTGGAAATGCCGACGCCGATATCGTCCTGGCCCGCCTTGACGCTGGTGGCGTTGGCGTTGTCGCCCGTGAAGAGGAGGCGAGTGCTGAAACGGGCGGTGGTGGCGATGCGGTTGACCTCGTCGACCTGTTGAAAGACTTCGTCCTGAATCGCCTGGATGGCGGCGGAATCGAACGTGCCCGTATTGCCCGCGGCGATGGCCAATTCCCGAATGCGCTGCAGGCTGGAGACCATAGAGTCAAGGGCGGCCTCGGTCGTGTTGACCATGCTGATGCCATTCTCGGCGTTTTGGATCGCCTGATCGGTTCCGCGTATTTGAGTGCGCAGCCGTTCGCGAATGGTAAGGCCGGCGGCGTCGTCGCCTGCGCGGTTGATGCGCAGACCCGAGGAGAGCCGTTCGATGTTTTTGGATAGGTTGTTTGATGTGGCGTTGAGGTGCCTGGTTGCGGAGATGGCCGCAACATTGTTATTGATCCGCGTAATGCTCATTTTCGTATCCTCCGTGATACATTGGACCGGCAATCCTTGCCGGCGCGTTCGCTTCTTTTCCATCCTGAAAAGAAGCGTGAGCGTTGGGGTCCGCCGCTGCTTGAGAGGGTCAATCTCTTCGCTCGTCCTTGAGCGTGGCGGAATATGTTTGGGTTTCGACCCCTACTCTCTCTCGCCCTCCATCGAGGCTTTTCGCAATGTCAATAAAGGTTATCGGCGGCGAATTTCGAGCCTTTATACTTTTTTTAATTTTTTTTCTTTCGGCTCTTTGCGCCTTCGATCTGGGCTAAGGTATCGGCGGAAAATTGGCGGGCTTGAGCGGGATTTGAAAATATATGAAGAATTTTTCGAAGAGACGGTATTGTGGCAAACTAGCGCCTCTCGTGTTTTTTACGCTTGGAGACGCAGGAAGAGCCAATATAAGGCTTTGGTGAAGACATATGCCCCTCGTCCGAATTCGGCGTCTTGTTGAATGACATCCAATTTGCGCATTTTCCTCAGGAAATTATCGAAAACATTGGCTTCTTCTTTTGTTAGTTTTTCTTGAATATCTTTTCGTGTAAATTGAAACAGAATTTCTCCCTCTGCGATTCTTTTAAGAATTCTCTTATATTTAATGCTTTTAATAGCGGATACGATTTTCGGCTCGATGTACTTCTCTCCAATGATTCGCGTTGCCCGCCTAATTCCCTGAGTAACATCTTCTTCATCAATAAGATTGTCTTGGTTGATTTGGTAAACAGCGTCTCCCAATTCGTGCATAAAAACGGGGTAACCGTTGGAAAAAACATTTAATAATTTCAACGAGGCCGAAGAAACCTTTACGCCCACTTTCTCAAAAGCTTTACGGAAAAACTCGTTGGTTTCTTCTTCATTGAACCGGCGGATTTCGATGGGATCGAAAACGCGATCAAGCGAAGGTTGGCTTGCGATCAGTTGGCTGCGGCGTTCCGGCAAGCCGACAAGAACAAGAGTTAGAGGAATGGAATCGCGCTGAACAGCGATACCATCGATGAGACTTTTCAACCAATTGGCGAATTTTTCGTTGGCGGCGAGGCCGTTGAGATCGTCCAGGATGAGTAGAACGCCGTCTCGTTGATCTCGAATTTTATCCCATAAATTATTCAATATTTTCGAAAAATTATTGACGGCGTTCGACAAATCGCTTTTCGTCGCGTTGAAGGTCATTTGTACGCCAAATAAATCCACTTCTTGAAGATGTTTTTCGAAGATATTTTTTATGGAATCGAACCAGCTTTTTTTGACGCTGGCGTCAATCAGGCCTTCGAAAACTCTCTTCGCCATTTCCTCCAACGCGCCCACCTCGCCGAGAAAGACGTGAATAGGTAATACTTTATAATCGTTTTCAACCATAAAAGCGCAGAAGGAACAGAGAGAACTTTTTCCGATTCCTCTTTCTCCTTGTACGAATATCCGTTCCAACGATTTTCTTCCGATAGATTTCTTGACGGTAGCGACGAATTGTTGAATCTCGTTGACTCTGCCTGTAAAAAATTCTTTGGGAACGGGGACTCCGGGAGTGAATGGAGAATATTCTTTTGGCATTGGGAACACCCTATTCACAATATTTTATGAATATTTTACCATAAGGCGAGTTTGAAATCCATTATTAAGGGATTGGGGATTGAGATATAAAATGATAGTCGGTTTAAGCGTCATCGGTTTCCCGGCGCAAAGTAGACCTTCGACATTCCTTCCCCTCCCACGTCGAAAAAGAGCAATTCGCCGTCCGCGTTCCAGCTAAGGTTACGGATCGGCCGCCGGGATTGGAAGAGCGGCTTCGGTTCCATTTTCGCCCTGTCTGCAACGGGCCGAAAATCGCCGCTGACGACGATTTCCCAATCGCGAACGGCCGATGCGTCTTTTCGAGCGCCCGGTTTGGCGTTGATCCGCTCGCGGATTTGCGCATAACGCCGGCCGTTTGGCGTCCATGCGAATTGGGGCCATCCGCTGGCATAAGGCATAGAAACGCCGTTGGGCATGATATCCATGAAACAAGCCAGCCGCGCTGAATAGCGCTCCATCGTTTCCGGGAAAAAATCGGACGGCGAGAAAATATCCAACTCCGCCGCTAATCGATCCCCGCCGGGCGCCAGGGAAAGCCTGTAGAACGTCCCCGGCGTCCCCATCTGCCCGATCCTTTTTCGGCCTTCGGGAAGCGGAGCGGGGGTCCCATTTTTTTCTATTGTTTGCATGTCGATAAAACTGTCCGGCTCCCCTTGTCCCGAAATATATGCAATCCGCGAATCGTCCAGCCATACTCCGCCCTCGCTGTAATCTTCGATCGCGACCGGTTGGCTGCCGTTCAGTTTGGCGATGGAAATTCTAGTATACCCTCTCTCTTTCATCGCGCTTGTCAAAAGCAAATTCTCTCCCGAAGGCGAGAAGGATAGTTCTTTGATCGATCCTTCCATGCGAAACGAAAGAGGATCCAATCGTCCCTTTTCCGCATCCAGGAGAAATACTACGTCCTCTATGGCGATAGCCAGCCGGGGAGAATTCGCCGCCCAAGCCCATGCGGACGGCGCTTGGGACAAGGAATAGACCGCCGTCGATCGAAAAGGGATGTGAAATAGAACCACGGAGGCGTTTCCGCGGGTATTCTTCGCCAATAAGGCCAACAATGTCCCATCCGCATTCATCGCAGGCCGAGGATATAGGGAAAATTCGCCGCGAAGCGTTTGCTTCGACAAACCGTCCCGCAAAAAATACGCTCCTCCTTTTCCCACGGCGATGCATTCCGCCGCCGCCCCGCCGCTATAAAGAACTATGTCCGATTCCGGCAAAGCGACATAGGCGGGTTCCATTCCCGCCGAATTATGCCCGGCAAGAATCAGCAGACATACTATTGACCATAACCTATTTATATAAATCATGTCGCGTTCGTTTCGAATATCCTTCGAGTTGTCTGTCTTTCCTATTCCTCTCGCGTCCGCAAGCCTTTTCCTTAGTTACGCATTAAACAAGAAGAGGTAACGAATTTCTGCGCGTATTTCCCAGTCCATTCAGCGTTTCTTCTATGGCTATACGCCGTTATTTTTTCTCTGGATAGGGGACGCCGTACCCTTTTACGGAATGCCATACAATCCGGTTCAATGTATCTTCGTCGATTCGATCCGGCGCGGAAAAATCCAATTGCATCGATTGCTCGGCCAGCTGGCGCTGCAAACCGCCAATCTGTTTCAATGGCGGATTGATTTCATCCAGCGGAACATTGTTTTTCTTGGCGGAATAGGACGTGAGATTGGCTTCCGCCTGAAAACATTCGCGCATAGGCGTCGCCATAAGATCGAACTGGTTCATAGGCGGCAATCCCAGGATCAATTCCATCGTTTTCACCATGCTGGGCTGGGTATACATAATGCTGTCGACATAACCTCGGCGCGTATAGGGAGAGATGACGAACGCCACAGTTCGATGGGCGTCGACATGGTCTAAACCAGCCTGCGGGTCGTCTTCCACGACGAAAATGCAAGTTTTCGGCCAAAAGCGGCTGCGGCTAATGGCTTCCACGATTCGCCCCAAAGCCAGATCGTTGTCCGCCACGGCGGCGCGGGGAGATGGCCGTCCGGGAGAGGTTCCGCTGGTGTGGTCGTTGGGCAGAAGCATAATCGTAAAGTTGGGCAGCGAACCTTTTTCCTCGAATTGTCGCAGCTCACGGATAAATTCCTCCGCCCGGTAAACGTCGGGGACTTTGTTCGTGAAACCGGGATACGCGGGACACAAGTAGGATTCGAGTGGTTTTACATCGGTTTTCGCGCCTAAACGAATCGTATGGGCGCCGTTGAGAAAATCCTGGTAAATATCCATAAACGTTGCGGTCGCCGGGGAGATAACCGGATTGGTGAATTCGCCGTAAACCCGGAAAGTCAATCCATGGCGCAAAACGTTGTCCCAAATGAAGCCGCTGGAAGCGTACGCCAGTGGATCGCTGCCTTCGTAAGGATAACTGCGGTTGAAATCGCCGAAGAATCGTTCGAGATAATCCGTCACGTACGCTTCGTTTGTCCATTGGTGGCCGTCCGCGCTCAATACGCCGCTGCAATAAAAGTTATCGAACAATACGAATTCTTCCGCCAGCGCATGATGGTTGGGAGTGATTTCCCGGCCAAAATGAACTAAGGACGGCTCCCCATTCCCTTGTGGAAGATCCCCCAATACTTGATCGTAAGTGCGGTTTTCTTTGATGATGTATACGACATGATCGAAGAGGGACGGTTCGCCATGCCTTTCCGGAACGGGAACCGGTTGTATCCCGCTTCGAGCCTTTTCCAGTTTTCGGCGCAGTTCCGGCAATCGGTTGTTATTCGCCGTTTTTTGCGTCCAGACATCCAATTGTTCTTGGGTGGATTGTGGAATAAAGGAGATGGATCCCAAATGGTCGTGCGAATTCGCCGCCGTGCGCGAACTGAGCTGATTGAGCGATCCCAATCCCTTGACGTTGGCGACGAACATTATCTTTTCGTTTTTCGTCAGGCTAATGGCGCCGGGATACCATCCCGTCGGGATGCACCCGAGTAAACGGGATTTCCCCTTTTTACGAAGAAACGAATCCGAGTCGCTCAATTCGAAGACGGCGACGGCGTTATTTCCTCCTAAGGTTGCGAACAAGCGTCTAGCTTGACGGTCTATCGCCAACGCCGTCGGCGCGCTGCCGAACGGCAAATCCGGATTGGGCTTGGTTTCTATTTCGTAAACGACAAGATCCTTATCCGCATCGATAAGGGAAATGGAGTCGGAATTGGAATTGGCGACAAACAATAAGCGACCATCGGGCGAGAGAACCATCGAGCTGGGATGCAGGCCGGTTTCAATCTCTCCAACCGCTTTCCGTTTTTCCCAATCGATGACCGTAACCGTTCCGCTGTTCGCAATGCCGGTATCTTCGTCGACCAGAACTTTGGAACCGGCGCTGTCGGCTACGGCCTCATCGGCTTCGGGCCGGCGTCCGCCCCAATTGCTGACGTATATTTTTCCCGATGGCGCGCAGACGGACATAAAAGGACACATTCCCGTTTCGATCTCTTCCACTTGCCCATTTTCCAGATTGACGACGCCTAATGAGTTGTTGCGGGTTAAGGCGGCGAGAAGATGGCGTCCGCCAGGAACATAAGTTATTCCAGCGGGCACGCAGTCGCCTCCAATCTTCGGCGCGGGCAAGTCGATCGGATCATCCCACGTTGCGACGCCTTTCGCATCCAGACGGGCGCGCAAAATCCGCGACTCCGCATCCGTTGTGTAGATTAAGCGCCCGTCGGGGGAAAAGAGTATTCCCGTAACGCTATGCCCGCTGCGGGGCAGGGAAAGCGATTGGCGGATGCGGCGCGTTTCGATATCGATCAAGATCAAGTCGGATTTATTTTTGACCGCCAGCAGTTTCTCGTCCGGGCTGACGGCAAAATCCGTCGGTCTGCCGGGAAACGTAACTTGCATTCCCGCAGGTTCGATAATCTGTTCCGTAGGAACATACAGCGTCCCGTCTTCGTTGAATCCAACCTGAATCCGTTTCTCTTCCTTAGAGTTGTTTTCGCTATAAGTTGTTATGCAGAAAGCGAGGGAGAATAAAAAAATCGCGGCGATTTTTTGCATAATTTTCGTCATCAGTTCACTCCACAATTTAGATTGTAGGATGAAATCATGTAAGCGAAGAGGGAGGCCGATACTTGGTGGTAGACGTATCTTTTAAACGCGGGGTCAGCGAGCTGCCCCAAAAAAGAAAGGACACCGCCATGAAATACATGGGTATCGACC
>JBFMBP010000165.1 GCA_040755155.1 Candidatus Omnitrophota bacterium
CCTCTGGGAGAGGGTTAGGGTGAGGGATTTTAAATTCAACAAATTCATGCTATTAGATTTGTTGATATTTTCGATTAAGGAATTAGTCTATCCTTAACTTAACGACATTGCCTCCTAACCTCCCCCATGCTTGGGGGAGGAATAATAGGGTCTTGCAAGAGGCTCTTTCATTATACTTATTCGCCCCCCCTTCTGTATAGTTTCTTGAATCGATTAAAAAGCGCCCGGCTTTCCAAATAAATAGGTAATTCTACAATGGATAGCCTTCCGATGGAGAATAGCTTATTCCTTACTTCGATTCTTCCAAAAGCTAATCAAATCCTTTCCTCAATCCGTATTGCTTATCTTATTTGAGGCTCTTGCAAAATTCATAAAATCCGCTATTTAATTCTCCCCCCAAGCTTGGGGGGAGTTAGAGGGGGGTTGATTTTATTAGACTTAAAGCAACACCCTCCTGAACGAACCCCAGGCTTGGGGGAGGAATAATGGAATTTTGCAAGAGGCTCATTTTTTTATAAAATCGCGTTCTCCGCAGAGTTGCTTTTTGCACTCGGGACAAATGCTATGGGTAAATTTTGCGTCCGAATGATCGGTTAAATATTCCTCGACGCGGTTCCAATACCCTTCATCGTCGCGGATTTTTTTACACCAGGCGCAGATGGGGATTAAACCGGATAAAGTTTTAACATTTTCCAACGCTTGCGTCAGTTCGAGAATCAGCTGATTTTGCTTTTCTCTCACCTGCAGCAATTCATCCTGAAGTTCAATGATTCTCTTCCCTGTTGCGATTCGCGCCTTCAGTTCTAGCGCATCAAAGGGCTTTATTATATAATCGTCCGCTCCCGCTTCTAAACCTTGAACAATATTCTCGCAACGATTCTTAGAAGTTAATAGTAAAATATAAATGTAACGATCTTTTTCTTCTTGTCTCAATCGGCTGCAAATTTCCAGACCATTCATTCCCGGCATGATCCAATCCAAAATGGCGATTTGCGGCTGGGAAGTCTGCTGTATTAGATTCCAGGCCTCATTGCCGTCGGACGCCAATGCGATGTCGAATCCCCATTCCGTTAAATTCTCTTGAAGCAAAAACAAAGCGGTTGGATCGTCGTCTGCGATTAATATTTTCATTTTCATATCCCGTTTCTCTTGAGCCTCTTGCAAAATTCCTTTATTCCTCCCCCAAGCTTGGGGGAGGTTAGGAGGGGGTTGACGTTAAGTCCATTAAAATCAACCCCCCTCTAACTCCCCCCAATCTTGGGGGGGAGAATTTTAAGACAGAATTCATTAATTTTGCATGAGCCTCTCTTTTAAAAAATCTCGAAAATGACTTTCCTGCGCAACATGGCTTATTGATTTTCATGATGCTCCCAATCCGTTTTTTCAATGGCTTCGCGCGCTTGGCGGAATTCGTCTCGCAAAGCTGTCAATTCCTTAGCGGCGGAGATCATATCGCCAGCGGCGGCGAATTGTTCGATCTCCTGGGCTTTCCATCGCAGCTGTTGCGCTCCGATGTTAGCGGCTTCGCCTTTTATCGTATGCGCTCGCCGCTCCGCCGCTTCCCTTTCGCCCTGTTCAAGGGCTTCTGTTAAAAATTGGATTTGGATCGGAATGTCTTTGAGAGCAATCTCAATCATCTTTCGCAGCCGCGAAAAATTCCCGCTGACGCACTTCAACGCTTCGGATAGTACAAAAACGGCGGACTCACTCTCTTTGATATTCTCGCGGACAGTAGCCGATTCATCCGCCGCCAACCCATCCCTCAACGCCTGCCTCTCTACGCTGGCGGATGGATAATAATATTTTTCGATCACGCTTCTCATCTCTCTCATCCGCATAGGCTTGGCGATATAATCGTCCATACCCGCCGCCAGACATTTCTCCCGGTCTCCTTTCATGGCGTTGGCCGTCATGGCCACAATGACGGTGGATCGGTTGCCCTTTTCCCGCAAACGTATCTCGCGCGTCGTCGAATAACCGTCCATGACCGGCATATGAACATCCATAAACACGAGGTTGTACGAATTCTTTTCCCATTTTTCCAACGCCTCTCGTCCATCTTCCGCCACATCCGCCTGGTATCCAAACCGTTCCAGAAATCCAAGCGCCACTTGTTGATTGAATTTGTTGTCCTCGACGAGCAAAATCCTGAGGTTCCGAATTTTTTCGCCTGGCGCGAATCTTTCCTGCGATTCGACGCTCTCCGGCTTTTTCCTCACGCCGCCGGCGGTCTGAATAGCATTGAAAAAAACGGATCGGGTAACCGGTTTGTTCCAATAGGATTCGAAGCCCAATTGTTTCATGCGTTGTTCGTCTTTTTTATCGCCCGTCGAAGAGAACATAATCATGCGCAATCCCCGCAACGCTTCATCGGCCTGAATCGCCCTGCCTAGAGCTTCCCCATCCATACCCGGCATTTGCCGATCGATGATGGCGAGCTCGAAGGATTCATGCTTCTCGCGAGCGCCGCGCAGAATCTCTAGCGCTTCCTCGCCGGTGGCGGCGGCTCTATGACGGATATTCCATTGAGACAGATACTTGCTATAAATCCTTCGATTGATCTCGTTATCGTCCACAATCAGGACGGAATCGCAGATAACGCCGCTCTTTTCGGCGAAGGTTTCCAGATTCTCCTTGATCACCGGCAATTCCAACGAAAAAGCGAACGTCGTTCCTTTCCCCAATTCGCTGAAGACCTCGATGCTTCCCCCCATTATCTCCACCAAATGCTTGCAGATCGACAATCCCAATCCCGTCCCCCCAAACATCCGCGTCGTTGAAGAATCCGCTTGAGAGAATTTATCGAAGACTACGTTCAATTTATCCGATGGAATGCCGATGCCGGTATCCTGAATGGAGAAATGCAGCCGCTCCTTTTCCGGAAGCAATTCCTGGCTCCGTACGTCGAGCAACACGCTCCCTTGGCGCGTGAATTTTACGGCGTTGCCCGTTAGATTTACGAGAATTTGCCTTATTCGGCCGGGATCGCCAATAAAGATGTTGGGAGCCTGCGCTCCGTAATGGACGATCAACTCCACGTTCTTTTGGATGGCGGGTAAGCGAAATAGATTAATTACCTCCTCCACAACCTTTTCCAGATCGAAAGGCGTCGATTCCAAAGACAATTTTCCGGCTTCGATTTTGGAAAAATCAAGAATGTCGTTGATGATCGTCATCAACGATTCCATGGAAGCAAGAATTTTGGAGGCGTATTCCTTTTGCGCTTCGTTGAGCGGCGTCTCCAATAAAAGTTCCGTCATTCCTATAATCCCGTTCATAGGCGTGCGTATTTCATGGCTCATATTGGCGAGAAAGTCGCTTTTGGCGCGGGTGGCTTCCTCAGCTTTTTCTTTCGCTTGTTTTAAGAAAGCTTCCATTTCTTTGCGTTCTGTGATTTCCTCCTTAACGGAAAGAAAATGCGTGATTTCGCCTAGCGAATTCCGGAAAGGCGAAATCGAGGCATCCACCCAATAGAGTTCGCCGTTCTTCTTTTTATTGCAAATTTCTCCCCGCCAATCGTTGCCGGATAAGATCGTCGACCACAGTTCTTCGTAAAATTCGCGGGAATGAACGCCGGATTTCAATAGGCGGGGATTTTGTCCTATGATTTCACGCGGATCATAGCCGGTTAATCGGAAAAACTTGGGATTGGCGTATTCGATGTTTCCCTTTATATCGGTAATAACCAAGGCGGCCGGGCTTTGTTCTACGGCGCGGGAAAGTATGCCTACTTCTTCCTCCGCTTTTTTCCGCTCGGTAATGTCGTGGGCGTATAGACGAACCGAATTGAATTCCGGCGTGAAATGAAAGATTCCGCTGAAGGTCAGACCATTGATTCGTATTTCCCGTTGAAACTGCGTAGCAGATCCTTCTGCGAAAGCCGTCAATATCTCCTTAATATCCGAAGGGAAAAAGGCGCGAGGATCGGTTAAATTCCATCGCGCCAATATGGATTTCGCCGACTTGTTGATGTAAAGGATTTCTCCTTCACGGTCGAATTCCACAACGGGATTGGGATTCAATTCGGGAAAAGACGACAGATGGCGTATTTCGGCTTCCGCTTCTCTTCGCTCCAACTCGCTGGCGGCGTACACGGCGATCGACTTGAGCATCGATTCCGCCGGTTTGGGATTCGCAAACGGTTGGCGTCCGATGACGGCGATCAAACCGATCGGCTTTCCTTCGCAGCTCCAAAGAGTGGTTCCTACATAACTTTCAGCCCCCAATTCCTGGAGCGCCGCATCCTTGGGAAATAAATGGCGTACATCTTTGGGATAGCAACATATTGTTTTCCCCGCCACTTCATCGCAGGGAGTATCTTTCAAGGTATAAGATACGTTATCCTCGATGCGGCCATCGCAGTAGATGGCTACTGTCTGCGCAGACAAGCAATCTCCCGACAAGCGATTGATGCAGACATAATCCATGTTCATCGTTTCGGCTAAGTAACGCGCCAACGCTTCGAAGAAATCTTCGCCCGAAGCCGACAATCCCAATTGCAGGAGAAACGATTGCGCATTTTCGATCAGCTTGCGCTCGGTAATATCCTGTACGATGCCAATAGACCGGATTGCTTGTCCTTGTTGATCGTATTCGGTTTGACAGGATTCGTTCACCCACTTGATCTGTCCATCCTTCATTAGCAAACGATGCGTGATTTCGTAGGGAGTCTTGTTTTTCACCGATTCGATATAGGCCCGATTGACTATTTCGCGATCATCGGGGTGGATAGCTTCCAAAAACGCCTCATAGGAAGCGCCGAATATCACTGGATCGATTCCAAAAATCTCAAAAATGCTTTCCGACCATTGCAGCCGGTTGTTAACGAGGTCCAACTCCCATCGGCCCAGCCGGGCGATTCTTTGCGCTGCCTTTAAATTCGCCTCGCTTTCGCGCAACGCAACTTCCGCCCGCTTCCGCTCGGTGATATCTATGCCATATTCGATCATCTGGCAGACTTCGCCTCCCTCGTCGATAATCGGGAAAGCGTGAATCTCAATATAAAAAGGATCGCCGTTGGCGTCATAGTGGATATGTTCGCTCTGGACCGGCATCTTTGTCCGTATTACTTCGGCGAGCGGGCACTTGTACTCTTTCGTGTTACATGGCTCGTTGCGTTTATGCGTGAACATGTAGCATTTCGATCCAACTTGAGCGTTGCGGTAAATCCTCGCCGCGGAATTCGCCAGCACGACCGAGTAATCGCGCGCATCGATAACGAAGAAAGGATGATTAAGAGCTTCGATGGTATTTTCTAGTAAATCCTTCTGTTCGCGCAGCGCTCTTTCCGTTCGTACGCGATCGGAAATTTCCCGGTGCAATTGTTCGTTGGCGCGCGAAATCTCGCTCGTGCGTTCTTGTACCAATTCCTCAAGATGGTCGTGGTGTTTTTGCAATTCCTCTATCGCAAGATCACGTTCCCGGGATCGCTTAATCAAACTTCGCGCGCTCAAACTGATCCCGCCGATTCCCAACGCCCAGAGCAATCCCAACGATAAGAGGGTGGAATAGATTCCATCCCACATGTTTTTTAATAGCGGCGACATAGGCAATGAAATACTGATTCCGCCCCGCAAATCTCCGGCCTTGGACACTTGGCCGCTGTGACATTTGAGACAGCCTGCATCCGCGTATAAAGGCCGCATCAGCCGCAAGTAAGGCTGACCGTTAATTTCCGTAAACTCGGTTAATTCCTTTGCTCCCTGCGCGAATGCTAGAAGCGCCTCCCGTTCCCAATCGTCGGGCGCATTTTGGGGCCGTAGAAGATTAAGACTGGTAAGATGACCTGCAATTCCGTACAAATCCGAATATTCTTGCTTCATTTGGCGCATCACATAAGCGGGATTCATAAGAGTGAGACGTTTCCCCGATGGCGTCTCGATATCTCGCTCGGTGATATGGTTTAAGTAAGGATTCGGAGGCGTATGTTCGTCGATTGGAACATATGCTCCGCCATGGCGGGCGACCCACCTTCGAACGGCTTCGTCTTTGTTGAAGTGAACGCGGGCTTCCATCAACGCGATGGATCGAACATCTTTGAAATCATGGTAAATAAGATAGGCCAATTGAACAGTAACAACCAAAGTCCAGACTAGATACATCGCCCACTTGAAGCGAACGATCCAGCTTGAATGAGTCCTAGAAGAGCCTTCCGGATTTCGAGGGATCAAAGTTAGCGGCGGTTGACTCTCCAGCCGATTCGATATCTCGTTTTGCCCAATCATTTGGCCTTCCATAACGAGCCTCCCACCCACAATTTGCAGGCTAATGCAAATAGAAACCGATGTATTTCAGATGATTTGCAGGGAACGATCCCCAAAGCGCCCCTAGCGGCGCTCGGACCATCCAATTAAAGTTGTCTAAGGGGATAATAGATATTTTACGCGTTCTCCATCTAATACTAATCTGCATTGAGGTTGTCGCTTTTCAAATTCCTCCCCCAAGATTGGGAGAGGTTAGGTGAGGGTTGATATTATTAGACTTATTATTCCCTCACCCTAACCCTCTCCCAGAGGGCGAGGGAATATATAAGCAATAATCCTAACGCATACTGGTATAAGTTGATTTAAACGAATATGTTGAATGAATTGATCTTTAAAGCGAGCGGGAAATGGCCGCGATATTCGAATGATCGGTTTTCCTTATTCCAATCCTATTCTCACACCCTCTAGGTTATACTAAACCAAAAAGTTGGATAAATGATTCGAGATCGGCGCAATAGGGCAGGCTTTCACCGAAAGGCCAACGGAAAACTATCATAATCCTTTGAATTTTATTAAATAACAACTTTCCATTTAATGCTGTTTATAGGATTAATTTATTGGATTTTACATTCCTATTAAGTATAATGAATGCTTGGACTAATGACAAATATTTAATGGTTTTTTACCTATCTATTGTAATCTTTCTTTATTTTATATATATCATTTAACCGGATCATTAAGTTAATATGATTTGGTTTGGATTTTGTTAACGTTATGTGGAATGAAGGAAATTCAAAGCAGGAATTATACTATTCAAAGCGCGTTGCAAGTGATAAAATACTCCCACCGCGCGCATCTTGCGATGCGCGCGGAACGTTTCCAGCCATGCCAGCAGGTCTTTTTTCCAGCGTAATGCCGCAGACTATTCGCCGCTTCGTCTTAACTTGATTTCGCCGCAGCAACGATGATCATCCACGACACGCCAAAGCGGTCGGCGACCATGCCAAATTTCGGCGAGAAGAATGTTTGAATTAAGGGCATTTGAATTTGACCGCCTTCGCTAAGTGCAGCGAATAACGTATCCGCTTTTACCGCATCGGGTACCGTAATAGACAATGAAAAACCATGAAAACTCGGCTCCTCCTGGCATCGACCATCCGACGCCATCAAAGTAGTCTCTCCGATTCGGAAACTCGAATGCATCACTTTGTCCGGCGCTCCCGACTGACGCATGGCGGGATCGGGACTCTCCTTAAACCGCATCATCATCAAAATTTCGGCGTCTAAAACGTTACGATAGAATTCCAGCGCTTCCTCGCATCGGCCATCAAAGAACAAGTAAGGTTGAACGTTCATGTTTTTCTCCAATTTCTTATAAAAAAATGACTTGCCCAAATTGTAGGTTTATTCGCGATTCTAAAGAGCGGCAAGGATCCAAGGATATTGGCCTTTTGCATTTCGCTAATAGATAAGTCAATTTGAATCATATATTTATCTTACACGTTCGTCCATCATCCATGCGTCTATCGCAACATAGATCGGCGGCATGGATTTCAATGCGCATCCCTCTTGATATTCGTATGGTTACGATTTGCGTTCTTCGATTTTCGCCATCGCGATAAAATCATGTCGAACCGTGATTGGCAAGTCGGCGGATATAGAAGCAATGTGCATGCACAAAGCGAAGCGGCCCGCTATGCCATGCAGCTCAAGGTAGGTGGTGCTGGGGATGGGAACGTCTATCTTTTTCTACGCCGGGATGAAAAATATCCTTTATAGCGTTTTCAGATGATCTCTGACTTCATCCAATTCCAATTGCAACTTTTTCGGGATATCGTCGTATTTTTCCACGGCGTCGATGTATTTCTGATAGTAGGCTTTCGCTTGGGGAATATCTTTTTGATCTTCGAATATGACGCCGATATTGAAAAACAATTCGGGTTGTCCGCAACCGGCGGCTTCCGCTTTTTCGAATAGTTTCATGCCCTCTTTCCATTTACCTTGCAGGCATTCCATCGTACCCATGTTATAATAATCAAGGGGGTCTTTGCCTTTCCAACCCATCTCGCTCTTCAAGGCGAAGGTCTCTTCCGGCGGCAGACTGTAAAGAAGCGTCAAACCATAGCGCGAAAAGGCGTATTCCCGATTTTCTTTCATTAATTCCAGAAATCGTCCGATTTCATATTCGTAAATCGTGGTTCTCGCTTCTTTCGCTTGAGTCATGCCGCAATCCGCCTTTCGGGCTTGTAAATAATCTAAAGAAAACAATCATAACGGCTTAACCGGGAAAAACAAGGCATAAAAGCAAATGATGAGTGATGAATGATGAGTAAAATCGTATAATTTATCTCTTATCTTATTGACCCCTATGAATAAGGAGTAGAAAATTAGTTCGAACCAAGCCATTTGACCAACTCTCGAATTCGGAGGAAGAATTTGAATCGTCCCGCGGCGAACGCGCCTTCCGTTTATCTATCCGTCATCCTGCCCGTTTACAACGAGGCGGAAAACCTAAAGCCGCTGCACGAGGCGTTGACAGGAGCATTGGACGGTTTGAATCGTCCGTACGAAATCGTCTATTGCGACGACGGCAGCGACGACGCTTCCGCCGCCGTTTTGCGGGAGCTGGCCGCCGGGAATCCCAAAATGAAAGTTATCGTCCTGCGGCGCAATTTCGGGCAGACCGCCGCCATCGCGGCGGGAATCGACGCCGCGCAGGGGGAGATTCTTATTCTTATGGACGCCGATTTTCAGAACGATCCGCGCGACATCCCCAAACTGCTTGCCCGCCTGGAGGAAGGATACGACATCGTCAGCGGCTGGCGCAGGCGGAGGCGCGATCCCTATTTGACGAAGGTTCTGCCTTCCCGCGCCGCCAACTGGTTTATTTCCCTCCTCACCGGCGTGAAATTGCACGATCACGGCTGCACGTTGAAAGCTTACCGCCGCGAAGCTCTCAGCCCGGTTTCTTTGTATGGCGAGATGCACCGGTTCATTACCCTCTACGGTTATTGGCAGGGGGCGAAGGTGGGTGAAGTGGAAGTGGAGCACCATCGGCGGACGCGAGGCAAGTCGAAATATTCCATTATCAAAACATTTAAAGTGCTGCTGGATTTGCCGCTTCTCGTTCTATTGGGGAGTTACCTCACCCGGCCTATGCACTTTTTCGGCGCCATCGGCCTATTCTTCCAATCCGCCGCCGGGATTTGCGCCCTCGACGTGTTGTATGAAAAATATATTGAGCATGACAAAGCTAGCAACAATCCGTTATTGCTCTTAGCCGTATTCTTCGCGCTGGTGGGCGTCCAGATCATCATGATCGGCTTATTGGCGGAATTGATTACCCGCGTCTATCACGAAAGCAGGGGAAAGAAAACTTATGTCATACGAGAAACGATCAATCTGCCTTTCACCGACGAGGACAGAACATAAGTTCTTGCTTTTCCATAGGATAATGGTGGGCTACGCTTCGCTTTGAGCCCACCCTGCGATTCTTTGAGCCCACCCTACATAAGTACTTATTCTTTTTCATCATTCATCATTCATCACTCATCATTTCGCTCATAATCCCTTATCGCCTTAAAGATGGAAATATTTCAAATCTACATCGCAGAGCATCTTGGTAATGTAGGAAATTTGCCCTAAGTGCTGGGCGAAATGCTCGACGACGTGATAGACAACCGTAAGGTTGGTTTCAGCGAATCCCTGCACTGTCTTTTTTTCCAACAGCCGGGAAAGATCGAATCTTGCCAGCGTTTCGTCGACTTCCTTGAGCGTCCCTTCCAGTTTCGCCAGCAATTGCGCTTTGGGGATGGGGCTGCGTTCGGCGAATTCTTGGGGACGATTGCGGACATCCTCCACGCCGCCGAGGCCGTGGATAATCCATTGGCGCAGATTTCCGCAGAGATGAAGCAGGATATTTCCCACGGAATTGCTATGCTCATTAGGCCTGCGCCATACATCCTCTTCGGAAAGGTTTTCGCAGCACTTACGGATTTTGGGAAAGTAGTCTTCTCTTAATTTATAGCGGGAATACTCCACAAACGCCATAGCGGTTTCATTCGGCATTTTTATTCCTTTTTCCAAAATATTATTCAACCGGCTTTATGAGTAACTCATGTTACGCGCAAGAAAAAGTTCGAGAAATCTATTATGATCGCCGTTTTGAATCGCGAAAGCAAGAAATAAAAAGAAAATCACGAAAAAAATGACAGTCAACCCGCCGTTAAAACGGCGGGCTATTGTCGTTTGCCCCTTTAAAGGGGCATTTGGCAATAGCCCTGCCTTTCAAGGCTGGGAGATGAAATTTCGCGGCATACGACTCTTTTACGCGTCGAAAGAGACATCATCTTGGAAACCTCAACGCTTCTCTGGATGATTTTTCCGATGGCGTGACAGTATAAGCTGCGTAACATGAGTTATTCATATCAATACTACCTATAAAAACGGGCGGAATCGACCGCCCGTCTTGCGAATTTTAAGCGTAAAACAAATAATCAGGATGCCATTTCCAATACTTTATTGACCAGTTTCTCGATGCCTTCCGCCACTTTGGAAATCGTCGGTCCCAACATATACGCTGGAGTCGTAACGATCCGGTTCTTCTCGTCCACGACGATTTCGCTGACGGAGGCGGGTCTGTTCTCCGAACCCATAGCGCGGATCGAACCGGCGGTGGCGGCGTCTGTTCCGATCGTGAGAACGGCTTTGACGCCTTTGTCCTTCAACGCGAGGGCGACCAAGACCGGCGAGATGCAAATCGCGCCGATAACCTTGCCTTTGGCGTGGGCATCCTGAATGACGCGGGCGGCGTCGGAATCGATTCGGCAAGCGTCCCCATCCACAGCGTAGGTGCAAAGGTTCTTCGCCGCGCCGAAGCCGCCGGGAAAAATCACCGCATCCACGCGCTCCATATTCAGCTGCGAAAGAGGAGCGATATTTCCCCGCGCGATGCGCGCCGATTCGACAAGAACGTTGCGCGTTTCGTTGGCTGGCTGCTGCGCAGCGTGGTCGATGACGTGCATCTGCGGCTTGTCGGGCGCATAGCAGGAGATTTCCGCTCCCGCCCGATCCAGATACAGCAGCGTAAGCACCGCCTCATGGATTTCGCTGCCATCGAAAACTCCGCATCCCGAAAGCGCTACGGCGACTCGCGTCATGATCCTATCCTCCTAGATCGAATGTTTGGCGATTCTTAACTCCAGAAAAAGATCCACGTGACAAGAACGAAGACCGGCAGCAATATGACGCAGGAGTATTTAAACATAAAACCGAAGAAACTGGGCATCGGCGTTCCCGCTTCTTCCGCGATCGAGCGCACCATGAAGTTGGGCGCATTGCCGATATAGGTCATGGCGCCGAAGAACACTGCGCCCGCTGAAATCGCTTGCAAGTAAAGCGGATTTTCAACAAGCAGTTTCTTCACCGCTTCCGCTTCCGGCATTCCAGCGTAGAACTTGCCGAGAGCGCTGGTGAAGAAGGTCAAGTAGGTCGGCGCGTTATCCAGGAAACTGGAAAGGGCGCCCGTGATCCAGAAATAATGATAGGGTTCCTGAACCGCTTTAATCAACGGCGCCGCCTGGCCGGTCTCGCCCGCTTTTAGAATCGCCAGGCAGGGAATCATGGTCATGAAAATTCCCGCAAAGAGATAGGCGACTTCGCGGATGGCGGCCCATGTAAATTCATTGTCTTCGCGTATCTTTTTCGAAGTGAATATCAACGAGAGGATGCCCATCAGGATCAGGATGCCGTCGCGCAAGAGTCCCTGTTTCTCTACATGAATTCCCAAAATGTTGACGGTTCCTAAATCCAAGAATCCGCTGAGAAGCACGCCTCCCACTACTCCAAAAAGGAAGATAAAGTTGAATGAGCCATCCAGCCGTAACGGCTCTTTCACTTCTACAGGCGGTTTTACGCCCTCTTTCTTATACGCAATGAAATCCATAACGAAATAGATAGCAAGAACGATTAAGGCGGCGAGAAGCATGTGCGGCAGAATTTTAAACGTCCAGAAGAAGGGAACGCCATGCAAAAAGCCCAAGAAAAGGGGCGGATCGCCCAACGGCGTCAATGCTCCACCAATATTCGCAATCAGAAAGATGAAAAAACACACCATAAACGTGCGGTTGGCGCGATGCTTGTTGGCGCGCAGGAAGGGGCGGATCATGAGCATCGCCGCGCCGGTGGTTCCCATCCAGGAAGCGAGCGCCGTTCCGATCGCCAGCATAGCCGTATTGACGATTGGCGTACCTACCAATGTGCCCCGCAACAGAATACCGCCGGAAACTGTATATAAAGCCCACAATAAAATAATGAAGGGGATGTAATCCAAAATATAAATATGCAAGATGCTGTAACTGGCGTCTTTGCCATAAGCGAATAAAAAGGGAATCGCCAATACCGCAGCCCAGAAAACAGATACTTTAGGATAATGATGGTGCCAGAAATGGGGCGCGAAAAGCGGAAACAGCGCGATGGAAAGCAGAATGCCGATGAAGGGAATCGAACTCCAAAGCGGGAGTACGGCGCCCAGGTCGGCGTGGCCGCCGTGTTCGCCTTCCACCGAATGTTCGCCCTGCGCAGTTTCCTTATGTTCCGTTGTTTCCTGCGCCGGAGCGGCAGCCGCCGCATCCGGAGCCGGTTCTCCCGACGCCGGAGTTACAGTCTCGGCGCCTGCCGGAGCGGGCGTCAGACCGGTATGTTCTTGCGCCATAGCGGAAAAAACAGCGCCGAAGACGATGCAGACTGCGAGAAGAGCAACCCATTTTTTCATTGTTTTTCACCAATCTATCGATATAGGATGGAATCAGCGACGAAATAAATAGATATCAAAAAAAACCTTCCGCTTGAAGCCGGAGATTAAAGGATGCCCTGCGTCTGTCCGAGCGCGTTACAATCCTGAAACGCTCTAAGAATCGTAAAATACTAAAGGGCAAATTCCAAAAAAGCAAGGAATGTCCCCCTTTTGCGGATTGAGCGGGAATTGGGCATGACATGAGAAATGGATACATCTCAATGCAAGCGAAAAATAACCGGCCTTCTACTCCAACCCAAAACGAACCGATCGCGCATCGCGTTCGTCACCCGTGGCTTGAGCCAGAGAGGAATAGAGTTCGGGGCGGCGCGCTTGCAGCCAACGCCGCCCGGTGCATTGATCCAGCAGAGAGGCGTCCAAATCCGTTATGACCATGTCGTCTTCCGTTTTGCTGGTTTCCGCTAGAATGCGGCCATAAGGATCGAGAATCATGGCGTTGCCGGTGCGGATCTCGTCGTCGTCCACGCCCACGCCATTGCTGAAGAGAAGAAAGAAGCCGTTGTCGTGAGCGCGGGAGGGAAGCCAGCGCATCAGCCAGCCCCGGCCTTTTGGGCCGCGGAATTCTTCCGCGATGGCTTGGGGATTTTCCTTGCGCTTGTCCCATAATTCCCGGTCGACTCTTTTCATTGCGTGAGGGCTTATGGAATCGCAGCCGCCGGTCTGATGGGGCGCCAGTAGAATATCTACTCCCATGAGAGCATTGATTCTGGCGTTCTCGATTATGTTGTTGTCGTAACAAATCAAGACGCCGATGCGGCAGCCGTGGGGATCGTCGAAAACCGTGAATTCCGAGCCAGAAGCGAGGTATTCGCTGACGAAAGCATGAAGTTTCCGATGACGGCGGCAAGAGCCGTCCGGCATAGCGGCAAGGTAGGAATTATATAACGCGCCGTCTTCGCCCTTTTCGATGAAGCCGGCGCCGATGGTCATGCCAAATTGCATGGAGAGTTCGCGTATCGTCCGGCAAGACGGCCCCTCATATGCGGGTTCCGCCAGCGCCTCCAACGCCTCTCGGCTCAACTTGCGCAAAAACCAGTAGCCTGTGACGCAGCATTCCGGGAAAGCGATCAGTTCCACCCCGCGTCGATGCGCTTCGGCGGCAAAGCGTTCGATAGCCACTAGATTCTTGGCTTTATCGCCCGCCGCGCATTCGAATTGAACCGATGCCGCACGGATGTTTTTCATGGTTGATTCAATCCCTTTTTATATATGAAACATTAGGAATGGATTCCTCAAGGGCAGAAAAAACCTTGCCCTTGCCACCCTCTTGAATGATGAATGATGAGTGATGAGCCGCCACACCGAGGAATTCAGCGATTGCAGAAAGAAAAAGGACAGAGTAGCCTTGGCTCGGCAGGAGCCTCGCCCTCTCTTCTTGTTCGAAGGTGAATTGCGGGAGGGCGAATCTCCGTTTTTC
>JBFMBP010000166.1 GCA_040755155.1 Candidatus Omnitrophota bacterium
TCGCCGTTTTGCTTGGCTTGCGTCGTAATCTGCACGGATGGAATATCGAAGCGGGCGGAGAGATACTCGTCCGAGGGCAAGATACCCGTTTTCACCTGCTCGCGCAGATTGCGCATGAACGCCTGCTTCAACCGCACATCCACCTTGAGAATATCGTGGATATAGCGCACCGTCACGTCCACATTGGGCAGAACCTCGGACCAACGCACGCTATCGCCCACGACGCTTAGATTCTCCCAGTTGAGTTTTCCCAACTCCAGCGGTTTGTAATTATCGCCGCGGCCTACGCCTAGCCCGGCAAAGCGGTAGGTGAAGATGTCGCCCTCGTGCCGCGCTTGGAAGGTTCCGTCAGCGCGCACGAAAAGCTGCCAAATCCCCGCCGTCACCTCGTAATCCCACTCGCCGCTTTTGGATGGAACGAGGTTGGGATTGACCAACTCCAGCGCCCCATCCGCAAGTTTGTAATACTTGGGATAAGCGAGAAACGTCATCGTATTCAGCCCCGTTCTTTCCGCATATTCGGAAACGGGAACCGGATACGATTCCGCCGTCTGTGCTTGCGGCTGCGCCAACGGCGCCGCCAGCGCGCAGACGATGAACATAATAATACCTGCTGCATGCATAAGCATCCTCCTTCGGTGAAATATGTAGTTTTGGAATAGCGCCCAACATCATTCGCTGAAAAGGAGTAAATCACAAAAGTGATCCGTTGTCAACAAGAAACTCAAAAATAATCAAAAAATAATAGAACATATGATTTTAACAATATCAAAAGTATAACAGCAACTCAGTATCGATGGGGGCGCCGCCGCCTAAATGCAGGTTGGCATAAGACAATCAACCTATTCCTTCCTGGTTTTTCTCTACCAATGACAAGTTTTTACAAATAAAGCCCCAAGGGAGGGTTGGTTTTGTATACACTTGAATCTGGGGAGGGAGAACCATAGGAAGGACGTATCATGGAAACTAAGGTTTTGCCCTTCAATCGGACCCCTGCTGAAGAAAATCAAGTTGCTCTTTTTTATTTGGAACGCATTTTGGACTTAACGGATTCGGGATGCGTCCAGTTGGCGAAAAACGTATGGAAAAGGAATAAAGGGAAATTTCAATCTTTGATTAGCGCCAACCATTATCAACGGTTGGAAGAAAAAACGAATCAAACGGACGATTGGTCGGCGGCGAAAGAAAAAGAGTTTTTCGAACGCATGGAAAATGCGCGGATTTTCTGCGAATTCAAAAGCGTTCATAACTTCGGACGAGAAATCATCCTCCATCATATTCACCGCGCCGACGAATGTCCCAGCCATGAAATCGTTTATAAAGTACAGGAGAGGCTGGCCGTCAATAATGTCCATTACATTGAACCGGACGAGGTTGCCATTAACACGTTTTTGGACGCGAGAATCCAATTTATCGTGGATCAGCGCCGTCCCAGCCGTCAAAACAGCAGGTCTTTGGAAGGAAATCCCGGTTTTTATTTAACGGACGTATTGGGACGACGATACCGCTGTTTCGTTAAACAAGTCGACGACGTGAAGATCAATGACGTTTTAAAGTTGAAAATCACGAATATTCCCGGTCCCGCATTGACCAACGGAAACGGTTCCGAACCGATCGTTTATTTCGAACCGAGAGTGATGCCGGGCGACTTGATCGATGTGGGATTGACGAGTTTGTCGCATACCAGCAACAGTTTCATCTTTCGCCATTTCAGCTATGACGGATTTCTCTGGTTCAAACGCAGAGGCGTAAACAAGGAAATATTCAATCGAAACACTTTGCGGCCTAACGACCGCGTCGTCGCCAAGGTTCTTTATACTACGGAGGAAGCGAAGCTGTCTTCCAGCGGTAAACTTACGCGCCTGGGAATCATTAAAGCTATTCCCATCAAACGGGCCGAGAAGGAACTTCGCCCGGCGGACGATCAAGATATTGGCGTTGCCAAAGTTCTAAGCTGAGGAGCATCCATAACTGGTTGTTATAATCTCTTTTCCCGTCTTGATGATCCATTATAACGCGGCGGACTTGCCGGGGGTCGAAAAGCCCCCGGCGGGCCGCGGCGGACTCCGAACAAGCGTCCTCGATCAAATCCCGCAATTCATGCCGGAACCACTCTCCAACCGGAACATCGAATCCATGTTTGCGGCGTTGGAGAATATCCGGCGGCAATATGTCCTTAAACGCTTCCTTTAGTATCCATTTCGTAGTCTTGCCGCGCAATTTTACTTCCCCCGGCAGCGAAAACGCCCATTCCACGATAGCGTGATCCAAGAACGGTACCCGCACCTCCAGCGAATGCAGCATCGACATGCGGTCTACTTTCGTCAGCATATCCGCAGGCAGGCCATGCCGCAGATCCACCCATAACATGCGGGTGAGATTATCCGCTCCTTGCAGTTCGTCGAACAGCTGGCGGCGGAACCGGCGCGGCGCGTCGAAATCCATCGCCGCCCGCGCTTCCTGCGTCAATAACGAAGAACGCATCTCGTCCTCGAAATGAATCGCCCAGCCCAAATGGCGTTCGAAGGGATCGGGATGCAATCCCCGGAAGAATTTCTTTCCCTGACGCAGCCAATCCATCCAGTATCCCGAGCGCGATTCCGGAATGCGGGAAACCACGGAACGTGAAAGAAAGCGCAGAGCGAATTCGGGCGCCCAAGAGCAATAACGCCGGAAATATTCCGCCTGGTATTTTCGGTATCCCGCAAATATCTCGTCTCCCCCATCGCCGGAAAGAACGACCTTTACGCTCTGCGCCGCCAGTTGGGAAACGAAATATACCGGAAGGCAGGACGAATCCGCCAGCGGTTCATCGAGTTGCCAGGTTATGTCGTCTAACGCCGAAAGCAGGTCGTTGGGTTTGAGGATGCGCTCTTGGTGATCGGTCTGAAATTGTTGGGCGATCCGCCGGGCATGGGGCGTTTCGTCGAATAACTTGTTTCCTTCGAATCCGATGGAAAACGTATTGAATCCCGGTCCAAGGTACTCGTACATCAACGCCGTCAAAACGCTGGAATCGATGCCTCCCGATAAAAATGCGCCCACCGGCACATCCGACAGCAGATGCTCGTCGACCGTTTGGCGCAGCCGCTGCCGTAATTCAATTATCATCTCCTCAGGCGATGACTCCTGCGCCGGGAGGATCACTTCATCCGGACGCCAAAATCGCCGCGTCTCGATTTGGCCGTTTTGAACGATAAGCATCTCTCCCGGCATCACTTTCTTGATTCCGCAGAAGAGAGAAAGCGGCGCCGGAGCGGCGAGATAGGCCAGGTAGTAATTCAACGCTTCCAGGTCGATTTCGCGGGGCGTTTCGGGATCGCAGAGGAGGCACTTGATCTCCGAACCAAAGCGGACTGCTTCTCCATCCATGTGGTAATACAATGGCTTGATCCCCAGCCGATCGCGGGCGAGAATCAGTTTTCGTTCTTTTTTATCCCATAACGCCAGGGCGAACATGCCTCGCGCCGATTCCAAAAACGCCTCCCCGCGCTGACGGTAGAGATGCAAAAACGTTTCCGTATCGGCGTGGGTGCGGTAGGAATGGCCTTGGGAAATCAATTCGTTTTTGAGTTGAGGATGATTGTAGAGTTCCCCGTTATAAACAATCCACAGATCGCCGTCTTCGGTGGACATGGGCATGTGGCCGTCGCCTAAGCCAATAATGGAAAGCCGCCGCGATCCCAATCCGAGAGAGCCGCCGATATAATGGCCTTCATCATCCGGCCCCCGATGGCGAATAACATCGGTCATCGCTTGCAACAGCCGTTTATCCACCGGCCGTTGGGCGTCAAAATAAAAAATACCGCAAATACCGCACATAATCGATCTTTATCTTCAAATTCATTCGTTCATTTTCGAAAAAGGTTTTACATCTTGGCGGAAACCTATAGGCCGTTTGGGCGGTTCAGGCGGAACTATTAATAGTCGGATGGCTTCGAGAATTTCAATTTAGGGAGGCGGTCGCAAATTGCGATAACCTCTGAAATTTTCATGATTCCTTAGAATAAACGGCCAATTGGATTGTGCGCATTATATTCTTATCCTAAAGGGTAAGGGAGGGGGCGAGTAGTGAATAAGCATTGCGTTGCCATAAATTCGAATCCAGCGGCATAAAGCAAAGAAATCAATTAAAAATACGCGAAAAACTTATAATAGGTCATTCAATCTTCAGATTAGAATCTTGGAATCTCATCCGGAACTTCAATTCCGGAACTCCATTCCAAGATTCTATGACGAAAAACAAGTAAATAACTCACGTTACGCATTTCCATTCCCTCGCCCTCTGGGAGAGGGGTAGGGTGAGGGGTGTTAAGTTCAATCAAATCAACCCTCACCTAACCTCTCCCAATCTTGGGAGAGGAATTTGAAAAGCGACAATCTCAATGCAGATTGGTATTAATCCAAAAGGAATCATAATCCTGAGTTTTCCAAGAAGCGTCTTATTCTGAATATAACTCGTTGAGAGGAAGGAAGATAGAGAGGGATTAGGTGTAGGGTAACCGTTGTTCTATAGAGCCGAGATCGAAAAGGTCCCACAGTTTGCGTTGAACGGAACTGCGGCGGGATATTTTCATTTCGGCGGACTGATCCTCATACACCATGACGATTTCCCGCAGATCGGTTAATTCTTCCTTCAAGACGGCGGCGCTCATGCGCAAT
>JBFMBP010000167.1 GCA_040755155.1 Candidatus Omnitrophota bacterium
TTCTTAGGAGCAAACCACCCGCGGTTCGCGGGCTATATTAGGCAGAAAAAGTAGAAGAGCCATCTTGGCTCTTTCTTTCGCTACTCAAGAGGCTGGAAGCCTCTTCTACTCTGGTGTTTCAGAAGAGTTACAAAATAATACCAATCTGCATTAAGAATGTCGCTTTTCAAATTCCTCTCCCAAGATGGGGAGAGGTTAGGTGAGGGTTGATATTATTGGACTTATTATTCCCTCACCCTAACCCTCTCCCAGAGGGCGATGGAAATTATAGGCGCCAATCTAAATGAAAGTTGGTATAACTTCCTTTCACCTTTGGGTGATAAGGCTGCTCTTACACATCATTATTGAAAATTAGGATTAATATTCTCAAACTAATTTCCAACTGCCGTTTTTAAGATCATTTGAAAGTAGGGGCGCATTGCAACGCGCCCCTACGCTTTGAATTGTCTACAACGCCCACATGCCCCCATTGACGTCGATCGTTACGCCTACGAGATAACTGCTATCGTCCGAGGCGAGGAAACTGATGACCTTTGCAATTTCTTCCGGCGTTCCCTGCCTTCCGATGGGGACGCGGGTTAACAGCTTCTCCATCATATCCGGCGGCGTGTATTTTTCGTGGAAGGGCGTATCGATGAGACCCGGCGCCACGCCGTTAACGCGGATGCCGTATTGAATCAACTCTTTACCCATGGCTTGGGTCATGGTAATTGCGCCTCCCTTGGCGACGCCATAGGGCATGGCTCCCGGCCCGCCGCCGAATCGTCCCGCCACGGACGAGTTGATGACGATCGTTCCTTCTCCGCGTTCCTTCATTTTGGCGCCGATTTTCTGGGACAAGAAAAAGACGCTCCACAAGTTCAATTTCATCACCTCGTCCCACGTCTCTTTAGTTATCTCGAAGAAGAATTGGCGTTCTACCAATCCCCCGGCGTTGTTGACCAGGATATCGATGGGACCGAATTCGTTCTCGACGCGGTACGTCAATTCCTCGATATGGAAGTCATCCGTCAGATCGGCTTGCATCCGCCAGATTCTGCAACCGATCCGTTTCAGTTCGGCGTCCAGGTCGACGGCGCCCGCTTCGTTGCGATGATAGGTGAAGGCGATATCGGCGCCCTCTTTCGCCATCGCGATAGCGGCGGCTTTGCCGATGCCGCTGCTGGCGCCGGTGATCAATACTTTTTTATAATCGAATCTCATGACTTTATTCCTCGGAGAATATCAATGTCGGCGGGATGGGATATCTCCCGCTCTTTTCGCCAAAAATCCGGATGCCATCCGCCGTTTGGATCGTAATGCTCACGGGTTTGTCTTTGTCGATCAGCTTGACAGGAACTTCCATCGTCTGCAAGAAGCCGTAACTGCTGGGCGGCGCCATTTCGAGTATATTGCTCAAAATCCCGCGATAATCCGCCGGATCGTTCGGCAGAACCGCTTTTCCTATGGATTGCCCATTGACCAATACTTCCACGGTAGAAGGATAAACGTTATTGACATCCGTCTGAGGAGTGCATACCGTGCGGATTTTCTCTTTCCAATCCACGCGTTGAATTCCCGCGCAGGCGCCCATCTCGCAGATGAATTGCGCTTTTTTGATTTTGGATAGATCCAAATCTTTGGGCAATTCGATTTCATAGGTTATCGCCGCCTTGCCGGGAAGGGAAACGGCGTCGCGCTTGCCCTTGGGAAAGTCCATTACTTCTCCCTCGGCCTTTTTATAATCCGCAGGATTCCAACATACGGTCCCTTTCGCCGCCTCCGCTTTCGCGTCGAGATTATGGAACGTCCAGAAATTGCGGGCGGCCAGTTCGCCCTTGCCGTCTTCCACCCACGCATAAAGCAAAATCAAACTGGGCGTTTTGGGAACGGCGAATTCGATCGGCTTCGCTTGCATTACGCTATACGCTTTGGCTTCGATGGAAGCGGGCTGGCTTGACTTCGCGATCGTCTTCCATTGGGAACTCATCCGTTCCATCGCATAGACCTGCCAGTATACGTTGAAACGTCCGCATTCTCTTCCAGAATAGAGGCTCAAGGAGACGGGAACGCTTTTCTTATCTTTTCCGGAAAGATTCTCGCCCGCCATCGCATCGAGTACCAGAAAATCGGCCGTATTCAAATCGCGATAGGTGAAGCGCGGGTGATTTTTGGGGGCGGGAACGAAATCCTCGTAGCCGAATACCTTGCGGCTGCGGTCGTAATTCATGAATCCATTGTGTTCCCATTCGATGTCCTGCAGTTCGGTATAGATGTAGCCGCAGATTTTCTGATGGCGGCGCAGTTCCTGGGTAAGATAATGGAAGCACCAGGAGATATCGCGGTCGCCCATGCCGGCGCTGACGCCGCCGTATTCGCTGTTCATCAGCGGCTCGATTCCCTGTTTATGGCCGCCGATGTAATTGAATTCCGAACCGGGATAGGTTTCCTTGACCACTTTCTCGATATGCTCCCGCGCTTCTTTGTGCGGATAAATATAGAAATGCCAGGAGTTGATATCGGTAAGGACATGATCGTAATTGCAGGGAGAATTGTCTTCGATCAGACGCGTCGAGTCTATTTTCTTGGTCATCTCGAATATCTCTTTCACCCACGCCTGGCCTTCGGGGGTTTTTTGCTGCTTCAATCCCCAGGTTTCGTTAAACAAAACCCAGGCGATGATGGAGGGATGGTTGAAATCGCGTTGTATGGCTTCCGTCATGGTTTTTACGTAATTTCTCTGCGCTTTTTCCGTATAATCGATAAAACAAGGCATGTCGTAGAGAATGGTTACGCCCAGACGATCCGCCCAATAATAAAAGCGCGGCTCGTCCGCTTTGATATGCAGGCGCAGATTGTTGAAGCCGAATTCCTTCGCATCCGCTAAATCCTTGCGCACGGCATCGTCCGTGGGATAGGTATAGATGCCATCGGGATGAAACGCCTGGTCTAAGGCGCTGAGGATATAGAACGGCTGGCCGTTCAGATAGATGTATTCGTAAGGATTCTCGCCGTATTTCCCCCGCGATACGTCGCGCAGGCCGAAGTAGGTATGGACGGAATCCACCAATTCCGATTCGACGAATAAATTTAATCTCATAAAATAAAGCATCGGCGACGAGGGCGACCATAGTTTCGGCTTCTCAATTTTTATCGTTCCGCTCAAGCCGTCGAATCCGTCGGAACTATCGATCGCAGCGGAAGGCCCTGCGTCGTCGGCGTAGACGTCGGGCAAGAGCACCAGCGTCATTTTTTTCTCGACCTTTTGGCTGGGCGTAGCGGAGACAAAGACCTCGCCGCTGGTTTTGGCTTCGATGCGAATATCCTGAATGTATGGCTGCCCAGCTTTTTCCCCCGCTTCCAGATAGACCGTCTGCCAAATGCCACTGGTACGCGTATACCAGCCGATCTGCTTGCCGACAGGCTGCTCTGAGCTGGTATCATCGACCGCTTTCACGGTGAGGACGTGCTCTTTGCCGTCGGCGGCGCCGCTAAGCAGGAAAGTAAAGGGCGTATATCCCCCGTCATGCTCGCCTAGAAGATTGCCGTCGAGCCAAACTTTGGCGCTCCAATCGACTGCGCCGAAATGGAGAAGAACTTGTTTGCCGCTCCATTCGGCGGGCAGAGTGAAGCGGCGCTGATACCAGGCCGCGCCCTTATAAACCATATCACCTATTCCGGAAAGTTTACTTTCCCAAGGATAAGGAACGACGATCTTTTTAGGCCAATCGCTTTTATCCGGCTTGAACCAACCTTCCGCCTCTCCGGCGTTCTTCTCGTCGAAGGCGAAATTCCACTCGCCATTGAGGTTGATGAAGGCGTCCCGGCGCAAATCGGGACGGGGATGCGCGGGACGGGGCGTCTCCGCCAGCGCACCGCCGCTTATTCCCATTATGCACAACAGGATAGCGGTTTTAACAATACTATTCCGGAAATTTTTCATCGAATTTGCTCCTTTATGAAATTCAATATGGATGCGGTTTATTACAAAATAGATTTCATCAATCCTCAAGAGCAAAGGGAGGGGATTTTGGATTTTGAATTTTGGATTTTGAATTTAGAATTTTGCTTTTCGCCTTATAATATTCACTAAATATTTTAAGATGGAATGAAATCATTCTACGAGAGACGAGAACCATGAACCATCGGCGTTTACCCTTATCGTTCGCTTTCACTCTCATCGAATTGCTTATCGTCGTGGCTATTATCGGCGTTCTCGCCGCTATCGCCGTTCCCAATTTCCTCAATGCGCAAATCCGCGCTAAGATTGCGCGAGTGGAATCCGATCAACAGGCCATCGGCACGGCGTTGGCTATGTATTCCATCGATCGCAATGCGTTTCCGCCGTTCTCCAACTTTCCCTTGTTCGCCGCTCGCGGCGTACCCGAATTGACCACGCCCATCGCTTATCTGGCGGCTTATCCCGGCGATCCCTTCGAATGGACCGTCGAAGGGTCCGGCCTGCAAGGCAACCTGAGATTCACTAAGATCGCCTACTACAACCTGGACATCATGGAAAAAACCGGACAAGCGCGCGGAAGTTCCAACTTCGGCGTGTTGGAAGCGCGGCAAGGCTTCCGCTGGATCACGCGCAGCCTGGGACCGAACCGCCAATACGATTACGACTCCTCCAACAACGTCTTCCCTTACTACAGTTCCAGCAATGGCCTTGTCAGCCGCGGCGATATTTATCGCAATGGTTCATAATCCACAGCGGCGGGGATCCCGGCGCCTATAGATGGCCATGTCATTAAGGGAATCCCTTATCCTCAAGAACGGCAGATAGAGATGTATGGCAGGGTGGCTAGGCTTCAATCATCCCTTAAGGGATCGATCAAAGGCAGACTTCGTCTTGCCTTGCCGCCCCGTCACCCATCGACATCCCAGCCTTGAAAGGCTGGGCTATTTTCAAATGCCCCTTTAAAGGGGCAAACGACAATAGTCCTCCGTTTCAACAGCGGGGCGGAAGGGCTTTTCTTGCTGCCATCGCCGAGGGCCTTTTCTCGGCAGGGGGGGCACTCGTCACATTGTTTTGATATGCCCCTTTCATTGCAGCCGGTTTTTATCGAAAGGCATCCAAGGCGGGCCGAGGCGGACGATGTCGCCCCGGCTTTTGATTCCGTTGCTGGGATCGTAATCCGGCTGGAATCCCACTCCCTGATCCATGTCGGGACCGGCGCTGGCGACGCGCCAATAGGCGCCGCGCGTAGACTGCGGCGCATTGCTGGCGATCTTGGCGGAACTCCAGTCGTAATAATCGTAGGTTTGCGTATGGAAAGAGGAGTCCATTTTCTTTTTGCCGAAGGGATCGGCGGGATAGAAGGAAATGAACGAAATCGGCGTGGTCAAGGCGGAAAATCGGCTGATAGCCGTGCCGGACATGATCTTCTGATCGATCAAATGGGCGACGGGATAATTGCCGAATTCCAGACGATAAGACTCCAGCGCCGTATCCAACGTCCGGAAGTCAGCCTGCACCCGCGTAACCTTGGCGCGGATCTGGGCGTTGAGAAAATTGGGAACCGCAATAGCCGCCAGGATGCCGATAATGGCGACGACGATGAGGAGTTCGATTAACGTAAATCCATTGGGATTGCGCAGAGGAAAATTTTTCATAGTTTTTTTTTACCTGACTCAAATTAAACGCGAAAAAACATGAAGGAGTTATTTTGCATACCGTATTGAATCACGAAACCACGAAAAGAAAAACGAAAACACGAAAAAACATTTACTCAAGGAAATGCGTTTTGAGAACGGTTTTCCATGCAATCAAAAAGGATACTTGTTATACCAGTATGCGTTAGGATTATTGCTTATATATTCCCTCGCCCTCTGGGAGAGGGTTAGGGTGAGGGAATAATAAGTCCAATAATATCAACCCTCACCTAACCTCTCCCAATCTTGGGAGAGGAATTTGAAAAGCGACAATCTCAATGCAGATTGGTATTATCCGCGATTCAAAAGATTCGCGACATCCCAGCCTTTTCGAGGTTCCGCGTTTCAAAACGCAACGCATAGAATAATGCCTTCCACCTGTTGACGCGGAAACGGCGGGGCCGCGCCGAAGCGTTGCCCCGCCGCCTATCGCTGACGCAAAGATTATTGCAGCATCCAATCGGATACGGCGGATCCTCCCGCCGTCAATGTCGCCGCCAACAGATATATTTTATCCGCATCGATGGCGGATTGATGGGGAAAAGCAATCTTGTCGAGTTTTTTGCTCGGATCGATCGTATAACGGCGCTGCAATAGATCGAGGCCGAAATTCGCCGGATTGCCGCTGGTATTTTTGAGATCGTTGAAAACCAGGTTGTCGGAGAGAATGGAAAGTTCGCCCGAAAAGACCGCCATCGCGAAGATTCCCGGCCCCCAGCCGTCGCCTGTGCTGGCGTCGGTGAATTTTATGAAGACTTCCTTCGTTGGATTGTTTTGCAGCGTTGGCGCCAAGTCGATCGTATAATATTGCTTGTTGGTTTCGTTGTGGATATCCACTCCGTACATGGTCATGGAATTCAACACTTCCTCAAAAGCCGCTTCGCCGGTTTCGACTTTATTCACAATCAATATGCTTTTCAAATAAGGCCCCCAGCCGTTGGTTGGGATGCCGTCGGAAAAGCGGAAGCGAACGATCTTACTGGAATTGTTCTTCAAATAATTGGTTAGATCGAAAGTGTAAATGGTCAGGTTGCTGTTGTCGGTGGTTTCCTGGCCGCTTTCCGCCACCCAATCTTTGGCTACGGTAAACGCGCCATCCGTTCCCGGAGCAATCTCCACGACGAACTGGTTGCCGACATTGATCTGAGCGAAAGCCGTGGTTACGTCGTCGGGAAGGTCGAATTGATAAACCATATACGCATTGCCGTCGGCGAAGCGAAAGTCGCCGCCGGGGATGCTTCCCCCTTCATCGATGAGGTAATTGTGCTCGTCGGCTGTGCCCACCGTCATGCTGTTGTAGCGGATCGCGCCCGTCGGCCCCGAGAGCGAAACGATAAAATTATTGGCCATATCCACGACGGCTTTGGCTTGGACGGCATCATCCGGCAAGTCGAAACGATAGGTGATGGAGCCGTTGCCGTCGGCGAACCGATGGCCGCGGTTGGAGGGGCCGGAACCGCTGTTGTCATACAGGAATTTCTTTTCTTCGTCATTGCCATTGGTTTGGAACAGGGCGTAGACGGCCGCTTTGGCGGCGTCGATCTCCGGCGACAGCGTTTCTTCGAAAGTATTGGATTTTCCCGTGTAGAGGCTGATGCGCTGCAAATACGGCCCCCAGCCGTTCGATGTCGTGGCGTCGGTCAAAAGGATGTAGATTTCGCCCGTATTTTCGGCCAGATAGGGCGATATGTCGAATTCGTAATTCTTCAAATTGCCCAAGGCGCGATGTTCGAATCCGCCGTACAAATCCATCGAATTAGCCAAAACCGTATAACCTTCCGTCGCGGCGCTTTCGGGATCGCCATAATACGCCGAGATGGAAATCACGAAATTGTTGCCCACGGTAACGCCCAGCGTCGCTTGCTTGACGTTTTCCAGGCCGTCGATGACGTAGAGAACATAACCGGTTCCATCGATGAAGCGGTTGCCGCCGGAATTGCCGTTGCCCTTTTCCAGAAGAATGTATTTGGCTTCATCGGCGCCGAAATTAGTACTGAAAGAGACGATCGACTGCACTTGGCTGTCATCCGTATAACGGTAAAACGTATTCTCAAACGCCGTGGGACTGGACAGCCAACCGGCGATGGGGCCGAATCGCTTGGCGTCTATCGAACCGTCGGCGTAACGGAATTCGATGTTTCCAAAAGGATCGCCCATACTCCCCGGTGCGGACAACATAGCCAGATCGACGTATTGATAAACGCCGTCGGGAATGTCCAAAACCTGGCCGTTGACGGCAAGGGCGTCCAGCGAGGCTTGTTGGAGCGGACCGAATAGAAAAGAAGTGCGGCCGTCCTGCGTCAGCGCTTCGGCGCCATCGTTATAGGAAGAAGGCAAGGTTAAGGCGTCAATGCGGTCGCCCTGATCGTTCAAGGCGGCGCCCAATCCCGCGCCTCCCGCTTCCAGGACGGCGTCGGAATCAAAAAGCGCCGTCAGATCGACGTACGTCTGCTGCGCCAAGGCTGGGGCCATGGCGCAAACCATCAGTAATCCCATCGTGCAAATGCGTTTCCTCATATTCTCCTCCTAAATTATTTGGTTCATCCAGTATTTGAGTCCTTTTTCCTCCTTATGATGGATTGATTGAATGTATGAATCAAGATAGCCAGAATGAAAGGATAACCAGGATGGGACGGCAGAGGTTCTTGGATTGAATCACGATGACGCGAAGAAAAAAAACTAATACCCAGCCTTTCAAGGCTATCAATTATACGCAAAAATTTTACGAAGAATGTCGGGAGGATCAAAGGCTTCCTGGATTAATGATCCATGGAGTGAAAGGGCGTTAAAAATCGTCAAGACCTGAACCAATCCTCTCATTAGGATCTGATCTTTACCCACCAGTCGAGGGGATTACTCAAGGGCAAAAACAACCTTGCCCTAGGCGCCCCATTAATCAAGGGCGGAAGGAGGTTTCATTTTTTACGTTTCCGAATCGCGCGAATACCACGAAAATTTCGAATCGCAGATTTCACGGACGAGTCGGATTCTATGGAGTTAACATGCGTTTTTCTCTCCCAGCCTTGAAAGGCTGGGCTATTATCAAATGCCCCTTGAAAGGGGCAAACGGTAATGGCCGTTTTAACGGCGGGTTGACTAACCAACTTGGTTATTCTTTATTCCCGACAATCCCGATTCAGGCATTCATAAATACCTCAATACTTGTGGGTAAAGATCAGCGCTTGGGGCAGAGGGGCGCGGGGAAAGCCCATTGCCAATTCCAACTGCCGCAAGAAACATTCGTTCCGCTTTTCGCGGCCCAAATCCGTATGGCGTTTCGCTAACGCCAAGACGTCTTCACAAGATAGGTTCATCGAGCACTCTTCCTTTCATGAGTTGGATATTAATCGCAGTGATCCGATCTACGATCTCCAGGAGTCGATGGTATTGCTGGATGCCCTTGCGAACGGCGCGAACCTGAGTTTGAGAGATATAGACTTGACGTTGCGATTGGTCTCGGGCGACGACCAAATAGGCTCGCGGACCGTGCTGTAGACCGGTATGACAAGAGCAGTTTGGCCGAGAGCAAGTGGAAAACCGTTCCAAGCAGGAGCCTCGCAAGAGGTGAGAAAGCGTGGAAAGTTCCTCAAGCAGACGGCTTCGTTCTCTTCGCAATGACTCGATTTTTCTGGCTGGTAAGGTTGACATAAGATTAGTATAGCATATATCTTATATGCTATACAATAGAAAAAAAGATAAAATCTTTGCGATCCGCTATTTTCCGATAAATATGTGTATAATTGATAGCCTTGAAAGGCTGGGATGACGACGGGGGGTGGAAAAGGCAAGACGAAGTCTGCCTTTGATCGATCCCACAAGGGCAGGCTGAGGCCTTTTGCCCTGCCGCCGCCACATCCCATGATAAATCGGAAAGGAAACCCATCCGCCATGAAAAATGAAACTCTTTCTCGCCGCGATATCCTTAAGGCTTCTTGTTTTACCGCTGGGACGCTGCTGGCCGCCGCTCCCGCTGCCCGCGCTGCGGATTCGGCTTTGCATCTCGCCTCCAACCAGTATTCCTGGCATGTGTATTTTCAGCGGGAAGGCCGCGACTTCATCAAGGATTTGGACGCTGGTTTCAAGGAAGCCGCTTCCAGCGGCATCGACGGCTTCGAACCCAGCATCGGCGATCCAGGCCAGATCGATTCGATGGCCCCGCAATTGAAAAAACACGGCTTGGAAATGCGTTCATTGTACGTCAACAGTACGCTGCATACGGCGGAAGACGCTAAGAAAAGCATCGAACAAATCCTCGCCGTCGCCGCCAAAGCGAAGGCCGCCGGCGCGCGTATAATCGTTACCAATCCCAACCCCCTTCAATGGGGCGGTACGGAAAACAAGAATGACGAGCAGCTGCATATCCAAGCGGATGCGTTGGATCGTTTGGGCGAGTCATTAGCGCAAATGGGGATGACCCTCGCCTATCACAATCACGACATGGAGTTGCGCAACGCCGCCCGCGAGTTCCATCACATGATGGCGGGAACGAATCCCAAGCATGTTACGCTATGTTTGGACGCCCATTGGATTTATCGCGGCTCCGGCAATTCGCAAGTCGCCTTGTTCGATGTTGTAGAATTGTACGGCGCCCGCATTTCCGAATTGCATTTGCGCCAATCGATTAATAATATTTGGTCGGAAACTTTCGCGGAAGGCGATATCGATTACGCCCGCCTGGCGAAAGCGCTGCGCCAAATAGGCGTCAAGCCGCATTTGGTTTTAGAACAGGCGGCGGAAAAAGGCACGCCTCAAACCATGAATCCCGTCGAGGTTCACAAGAAAAGCGCCGCTTACGTCCGCCAACTATTCTCCGGATTCTGAAATGGTTCGGAATGGTTTGAAAAACAACGTAATGGATCAAGGGCCGTAGCGAACGATGTTGCCTTCGCTGCGAATCCCGTTGGATGGATCGTATTGTATATATTCTCCCGCTTTGGGATGGCCAGCGGGATAAACCAGGGCGTATATCCAAGACGTCGTCGGACCGAATCCGCGCAGTTGCCACTCGTAGCGCCCTTTGGGAAAGCCGCTTCCCTGCTGCGCCCAATAATTGGAGCCTCGGGTATTTCCGCCGGCCGCCAGCCGCGTCCAATAATCGTAATTGCCCAGCCGGTTATTGCCGTCTTTGGGGCCGTTGCGCGAATCGAGCGGATCGGTATTGAAGGGATCAAGCGGAATGGAGGACATATAGGCGACGGGCGTCGTCAAAGGAATATACCGTTCGTCCATCCAGTTGGGTGGGAAAATATGGGGATAATCGTTGCTGTCGAGACGATAGGTTTCCAACGCTAAAGCGAGGCTTTGTTGATCCCCTTGAGCGCGAGCGATCTTGGCGCGTATCTGCGCATTGAGAAAATTGGGAACGGCAATAGCGGCCAAGACGCCGATAATGGCTACGACGATTAAAAGTTCGATTAAAGTAAAACCTCGATTCTGCAAGATTATCCTCCCTAATAACAACGTAATAAATGAAAATCGATTTTCTCTTGGTTGCGTCGTATATAAAGTTCCCTTATTGAATTACTGAAGATATGGGAACAATATCTATTTTAAAAAGATACCATAAAATGAATTGAATTTATATATCGATATAATATCTTTTCTCAATTATTCAATAAACGTCAATTTTATTCGAAAATATTTGTCATTTCGCCCTGTATTTTTCATGATTGTTCGTACATAATCATCGTAAATGAGCGGCTCGAACGACGACGCGATTCATTCCAGTTTAAGGTAAATCGTTATGCTTCAAGAAGAAAGATACGAAAAAATTCTATCGCTTCTCAAGGAAAAACGGCACATCACCGTCGAACAAGTGCATAAGACTTTTCCCATCAGCGCGTCTACCGTACGGCGCGATTTTCGCGAGTTGGTGGACCGCAATCTGGCTCGTCGTTCGCGGGGGGGAATCAGCTTGTTGACGGGCGTGAAGGAGAACGGCAAAAACATTCCCTTCGATCTGCGGCGAGTTACGCATACGAAGGAAAAAGAGAAGTTGGGGACCGCCGCTGCTTCATTATTGCAGCCCTATCAAACGATCTTTATCGATGGGGGGACGACGACGCTGCAACTGGCGCGGTTTCTGCCAAAAATTCCTTTGACCATCATCACCAACTCCATCCCGCACGTCATGATGATGATCGAGCATCACCGGGACAATCCGAATTTGGAGATTTATACCGCCGGGGGATACGTTTACGTTTCCTGGAACGTCAATCTCGGCCCTCAGGCGCGATATTGTCTAGCGCAATATCACGCGGATTACGCGTTTATGTCGGCGAGAGGAATCAACAAGGAAGGAGTCTACAACCACAACGAAATGGTAGTGGAGATCGAACGCGTGATGATCGAAAATGCGGATCGAGTCGTTTTCATGATGGACCATTCGAAAATCGGGGAGCGTTCGATGAGTTTCATCTGCGGCAACAACGATATCGATATATTGATTACCAGTAAAAACGACGGTAAAAAATCGTTTCTCGATTTCTTCCGCGAATCCGGCATCGAGGTTATGGAGGTGGAAATATAACATTGCAAAACAGTGATGAGTGACGAGCCCCCCTACCGAGGAAAGGCACTCGGCGATAGTAGGAAGAAAAGCCCTGCCGCCCCGCCGTTGAAACGGCGGGCTATTATCGTTTGCCCCTTTAAAGGGGCATTTAAAGTAGCCTTTCAAGGCTGGGATGGCGGTTTGTCCTTACTACCCAACCTTTTGGGCACATTTTACATGACTTACAAAAATGTTTTCTTAGGAGCAAACCACCCGCGGTTCGCGGGCTATATTAGGCAGAAAAAGTAGAAGAGCCATCTTGGCTCTTTCTTTCGCTACTCAAGAGGCTGGAAGCCTCTTCTACTCTGGTGTTTCAGAAGAGCGACAAGTTGTTAGTAGAAAAATAGGACGGGGCGCGTTTTTTGACCCATCATTATTCGGAATCTAATAAAGTTGCCAATCGGACTCGCCGGTGTGGATTTCGAAATCGTCGGAAAATACTACTTTGCCGTTTACCAGCACTTTGAAATTATCGAACTGCGAGGTCAGGCCGTTCATGGTGCTGCCGGTAAGGCCGGGGAAGCCGGGGGAGCGCTGTTCGAAACGGGCATCGTCCCAGGAGATGGCGTAAGGAGTATCCGCCGAGTCTTTTTTCTTGATGCTTCCTTCGAGGTGGTTGTTGCGGCATTGCAGAGTCATACTGTACCATTCTCCTGTTTGCCATTGATACGATCCATTCGTACCCCATGCGATGAGATCGTTGAGGACATCGACGCTGCCGTAGTCATTGTGAAGGAGAAGATTCAAGCCTCGTTCGCCATCTGAGGGATTGATGCGCACAGCGACGCCGGAGCGGGCCAAATCTCCATCCTGCCAATCCACCATGCGGACATCGGCCTGGACAATGTAGTCGCCGGTTCCGAAATCCTTATCCACCCATACGTGTTTGGGATCGAAACTGGAATCGGAGTAGCAATTCAAAACTCCATCGGCGATATACCAAGAGCCGCCCGATCCTATGGCCCAATCCTGCCCCAAACTGCGCATGTTTTCCGGCATATATTTCAGCGTCGAGGTTCCCGACGAGTAGACGGTTCCGTTAACAGTAATCGATCCCGTAATGTCCACGGACATAGGCGGATTGGCGGCGGGAGCGGTCAAATCGTAGGTCAAGGACGCTTCGCCTGTAAGATTGGATAGTTTCCAAGCAATAACGTTTCCAGTTTTGGCGACTTCGCCGAGCGTGGCTTGGATATGGGACGCTGCGAATCCGGCGGGCAGATTTTCCACAACTGACGCCGAGACCGTTTGACCTTCTACGGCGGTTATAGTCAAGCGAATCCCGGCGAGAGTGGAACCGGCATGATAATCCAACGAGGGAATTTGGCGGGAAGCGACGAAAGAAGCGGGGAATTGAGTGCGCAAAAACTCGTGGCGCAGGCGCAGGAATCTTCTTAACGTATCGTAAGAAGTTTTGATCTGATTGCGGCGGTCGTTGCGCGGACGGCCGAGGTATTGTTCCAGAAGATCGAGGTCTTGGTTCAGCAGCGTTTCCGCCTCTTGGATCATGCCATTCACACGATCCAGGGAAAAGAGGCCGTCGAGGGCTTCCCGCACTTTTTGAACGAATTCACGATGCAAATCGGCGTCCATGTGAAAGGGGCGTCCGATAACGCCGACGAGATTTCTTCCCGTTAGTTCCGGCGAACCCGGCGCGATGCCGGTGATGGGAAAATCGATGGGCATTTTCCAAAACATGGGATCGCTGTCGGTATAGCCGAAGGTTTTATCGACATCCCAAGGAATGATTTCCCATTGATCGAGGGGCGGCGGATTGTGATAAAGAAAGATGTTGTTCTTGAATCCATCCCAATGGCTTAGTAAAAACGTCGCGACTTCATAGCCCATGACTTCATCGATCGCCAAATAATGGCGCAGGTCTTGGGACAAGGTTCTGCGATTGGACGGCGTAATATGCTGGAAGAGTTCGCGGTAATCCTCGTCGCCGGAATCGAGGTTGGTCATTTTAGTGTAACCTCCCGGTTCATTGTAGGCAATCTTATAAAGATTGCCGCTGGGATCGCGGCCGTTCATTTCCAAAAATTTTTCGTTGGGTTGTTGGTAGGCGATGCGTTGATAATGATTGCCCTTGTCGATGACGCGATACCACTCGCAGCGCTCCGCTAACGCGCCGAAATCGCGGAAGAGTTGATAGGAAATATGCTCCGCGTGGGGAGACTGGGGACCGGCGGTGGTTCCCGGCGAGGGCGATTCGAGATTGAGGTTGATGGTGCGGTCGCCTCGGTGTTCTTCACCTTTGAGAAATTTCACTTTCTGGCCGTTGCGCGCGGCGATGAGGCTGACGCCGTCGTAAACCTGCGGTCGGCCGTCGAGCATTTGAATGACGGCGGCGGAATACTTACGCGCCGTCGAGGGGATGCTGGACGACAATGAATTGAACAGCCAAAGAAGCGGCAGTTTGGAGGGAATTTCGCCGTCATAGACAAAATAGGATTCATAAGGATGCGGTTCGGAAACATGAGGCAAGCGAAGCGTCGATCCGTTCGTTAATGTAATATTCACTCCAAAACGAACCAACGTCTGCGATCGCTGGGCGGGGATTTGGGCTTTAAAAGCGATGGAGCCGCTCCCTGCATCGGGCGCGGATAAGGTTAGGGAGTAGGATTGGCCGCTGGAGACCGTCGCAGCGGTTTCTACAAGCAGAACCGCCTTGCGAATTTGGTCCACGGCGTCCAGATCGATTTCGATATCCACGGCGTCTTGCGATGTTGGATGTTGCGGGCGGATGCGATAGGCGAGAATAACGGGTTTTGGCGGCGTTCCGAAAACCGAGTTTTGCCGTCCCGGCGTTCCGCTTTTCGTTAGAGAGGCTCTCCAGGAGTGGAAATCTTCAGACGAAAGGTCTGGGGAGATTCGTTCCAAAGACGAACCGTATCCATCAGCCCCTCGCGGCCAAAGAAGAGCGTCGTTATAGGCGAAATTGTCAACTATGCGTCCATCGGGAGCGCGCAGAGTCAGCCTTTCGCCGCTGTTGGCCAAGTTTCCGTTATAGGGTCCAACCTTGGCCAATTCGCGCCATGCCGACAGGCTGAGATTTTTCGCGACGAGCAGATAGCCGCCGGCGGGAATCGCCGTGGATGCGGGAAAAGTATAAGCCACGCCGTTAGTAAAAGCGTAACCGGATAGATCGACGCTTGTTTTTGTAGGATTGAATAGCTCGATAAATTCCTCCGGGCCGTCATCGGGAGGATTATAATGAATCTCGTTAATGACGATGTTATCGGCAGCATAAGACAGGGACGCCGAAAAGAAAAAAATCGCCGCCATATGGAAAAAATATTTCATGAATAAAACCATCCTTCCAAACCTTCTGTTTATAAAAGACTAGCGTTTCCTTGTTGCATTATTGAATTGCAGTAACTATATAGCCGTATGTTAAGAGAAGAAATAGGAATTTATTATTTCGCCCTTTCAGGGCTTAAAAACAAGGATTTCTCTTCAATCGCGTGAACTGTTACTTACTACTATACGCCGTCATGAAAAGAATGTCGGATATATTTCGCCTTTCGCTTCTCGCAGAATGAGGACGGCCAATTCCATCGCGTGATAATCGCCCCACATGCTGGACTCGCCATAAGGAATGCTAGCGCCGGGAGGAATATAATCCCAGCCGTTGGGACGGTGATAAACGGAATGAAGAATCAATCCTTGATGAATTTCGTTCACGGAAAGATAGGGCGCATCGAAAAGCGCCGCCGCTATGGCGAAGCCTGCTCGACGAAAGCGCTGTCCATCAGATTCGGCGTTGTTTGAAATGAGATAATTGCCCAGGCGAATCAATCCCTGCGCCGCGATGGCGGCGGCGGAACTATCGACCGGCTCATATTCGTTAAAGGGATCGGCGGAGCGGTTGAGATAATCGCCGAGACGCGCCAATCCCGGCGCGCCGCTGTCCCAATAGGGAATACCGTCCAGAGGCGTATTCTCGATGTAAAAATCGGATGCGGCGCAGGCGGCTTCGAGCAACTCGCTCAAAATAGCGTTCTTGCCTCCCCACGGCGCGAATTCCTCATCCGCCAGCGTTTCTAGAAATTCCAACTGTTCGGCGAATCCCAGCATCGCCCAGGCGAGGCCGCGCGTCCAAGTAGTGAAGGGAGAGAAGCCTTGCTGCGAGCTGGGACAGCGGAAGCGCCCGTCGTTGCGATTGAAGATCGCTTCGTGAACCGTTCGTCCGCGTACGTCATAAGCGTCGCGGCCTTGGCCATAATAGATATTGTAACGCGCCGTGGCGAGAGCGTGGTGAATCAGCCGTTGCAGAAGCGAGATGGGCCGATCGTTCTCCCCCATCAGAACATGCCCCAATTTATGAGACAAGCCGACAATGCGCAAAGAACGAATCGTATCCACAAACAAAGAATGCGGGCCATTGAAAGAATAGATATAGCCCAAGCCATCCGCCGTCGCCGACCAGCGGCAAGCTTGGACGGCGCCGGAAACCTTGAGAGCCAGTTCGTAATAACGGCGCTCCCAAAGATTTTCGGGAATACGTCCTTCGTTCATCAAGCGGCGCAGATGGCCGTAGGTGGAGATATTGTTGAAGCCGTGATCGTGAACGCCGATGTGCGTAAGATGGGGCGTCATGCGTTCGATAGCGTTGGAGCGGCCAATCTCAAGAAATCGCTCATCGCCTACGGCGTCGAATTGCAGCAGCGCGCAGCCGTATTGAAAACCCTGCGTCCACTCCGTCCAACCGCGCGCCGCGTATTTTCCTTGAACGGTGAAAACAGGCGAACCCTGAGCGGGATTCCAGGTTTCTTCAATGGAGAGAATCTTTTTGCTGGACAGTGCAAAGAGGTTCTCTACTTTAGAAAACAGATTGGCGGCGGTTATAGTGGAATCGTTCTTCATATCCGATAACTCCTGGACGGCGTTTATTGCTTCACGCAATGAATGAAGTTTCATTTTCTAAACTTTCTTCAATCCTGTCCACCTTTATAAATGATGAGTGATGAGTGATGAATGATGATTTTAATATTTGTCCGGGCGGCAAGAGCAAGGTTTTATTCTGTCCTCGCAATACTCAAAAAAATTACGCTCATTGACAACTAGATTTTTGCGGAAGCGATAGGGTAAAGTACAACCTTATAAAGCGCGGACGGCTCATACGGCGCCCCCATTAGGAACGATTGGAGAACAAGATGATTAAACGCTTATTGCTTATGTTGCTCGTCATGCATCTCATCAGTATGGGAATGGCGGCGGAATGTTCTCATGCCGCTAAGGAAGGCCGCGAAGCCGTCGTTATCCAGACGCCCAAGAATGCCTCTTTCCTGGAAAAAATGGCGGCGCAGGAAATTCGCCGCTACGTCTATCTGCGGACGGGAGAATGGGCGAATATCGTCGATGGCGACTCCGCCATTCCATCCGGCGCTTATGCGATTCTGGCCACAGCGAAAAATCGCCCCGAAGCGATAGCCGTTGCGAAGGATATTGATTCTCCATCGCTCGAAGGATTGAATCCGCAACAATATTGGTTGAAAACCATTGAACGCAAAAACTATCGCCTGACGCTGGCCGCCGGGGGCGGCGAGTTGGGGGTTCTTTACGCCGCCTATCATTTTGCGGAAGCCCTCGGCGTCCGCTTTTATCTGCATGGCGACGTGATTCCCGACGAGAGATGGGCGGGGCCATTGCCTGCATTGGACGAGAAGGGTGGGCCGTTGTTCGACTTGCGCGGCATTCAACCTTTTCACGATTTCCCCGAAGGCCCCGATTGGTGGAACCTGGACGATTACAAAGCGATCCTAGCCCAGCTGCCGAAGATGGGGATGAATTTCTTCGCCTTGCATACTTATCCTGAAAACCATCCCAACGCCGAGCCAACCGTCTGGATCGGCCTGCCGCAGGATATCGGCGAGGGCAGCCAGGTGAAGTTCAGCTATCCCTCTTCCTATATGAATACGCTGCGGGGCAATTGGGGTTATGACGAGATGAATACCAGCGATTTCGTATACGGCGGCGGCGCGCTATTCGAGGAGGACGCCTACGGCGCCGACGTCATGTTGGGCAAATGCCCGCAGCCCGATTCGTTGGAAAAGAGTAACGAGTTATTCCAAGAAACGGGCGATATGTTAGGCGACGCTTTTCGCTTCGCGCGACAATTGGGAATCAAGACCTGCGCGGGCACGGAAACGCCGCTCATCATTCCCAAAAGCGTACAACTGCGATTGAAGATGATGGGCAAGGATCCGGAGGATCCCGCCGTAGTTCAAGAACTCTACGAGGGTATGTTCAAGCGGATTATGCAGACCTGCCCGCTGGATTATTACTGGTTTTGGACGCCGGAAGAATGGACGTGGAGCGGCAACACCGGAAAACAAGTGGAAGCAACAAAGCAGGACCTTTTGGCCGCCGATGCGGCGCGAAAGAAAATCGGCGCGCCTTTTACGCTCGCCACTTGCGGCTGGGTGCTCGGTCCGGTCAACGACCGCGCCTTGTTCGATAAGTTTCTGCCCAAAGAGATGCCTATGAGCTGCATTAACCGCGAAGTAGGAAAGACGCCCGTCGATCCCGCTTTCGCCCGCGTGCAGGGCCGTCCCACCTGGGCGATTCCGTGGATGGAGGACGATCCCGGCCTGTTGTCGCCGCAGCTGTGGGCGGGACGGATGCGCGCCGACGCCGCAGACGCCCTCAAATACAGATGCAACGGTTTGATGGGCATCCATTGGCGCACGCGCATATTGGGGCCGAACGTTTCCGCGCTGGCGAAAGCGGGATGGTCGCAGAAGGAATGGTATGATCCCTCGATTCATGAAATTCCGGCGGGCGAGAATTATATCTCCACGCGGGAGCCGATCGCCCATACGAAGATGGATGCTCTCTATCAATCTGCGAGTACGGGTGCGGCGATGTATTCCTTCGCAGCGCCGCAGGGAAAATACTCTATTACTCTGCGCTTCTGCGAAATGCAGAAAAACGAAAAAGGAAAGCGCGTATTTAATGTTAAAATTCAAGACCGAATCGTAATCGCTAAATTGGATATCTTCGCAGAAGCAGGAAAGGACGCGGCTTTAGATTTTCATTTCGCCGGCATTGAATCTAAGGACGGACGGATCGTCGTCGAACTCATTCCTTTAATGGACGCTCCCTGCTTGTCTGCCATTTCCATTCGAGGCAAGGGCTATGCGAATAACCTCAACTGCGGCGGCGAAGCCTATCGCAACTTCGACGGCGACTGGCCGCCCGCCAAGACGATTACACGCGATCAGCCGATATTGGATTTCTATCGAGATTGGGCCAGATGCGAATTCGGCGCTGAGGCCGCGGAGGAAATCGCCACCATTTTCACGAAGATTGATAAGAATACGCCGCGCCCCTCAGAGTGGCAAGACGGTCCCGGCAGCCTCATACACAATCCGCGTTCTTGGCCGGAGATGCGTCAAGAGTACGCATTTGTAGATGAACTGGAAAGCTTGCGTCGTCGAATCATAGGAGCGGGCAATCTTTCCCGTTTCGATTATTGGCTGAACAGTTTCCGTTTCATGAGGGCGACGGAGAAAATCGATTGCGCCTGGTCGGTTTACGATAAAGCCATGCAGAAGGTGAAAGCGGAAAAAGACTCAGCCAAACAAAAGGAAATGGCGGTGAAAAAATTGCTGCCGCTGCGCGCCGAGATTGTCAAAGGCGTAGAGGAGGCGTTCCGGTTCTTATTGCCAACCGTCAGCAATACCGGCGAGATGGGGACAGTCGCCAATCTCAATCAGCACAGTTTGACGCGACTGCTTTATAAACCAGGCGAGGAATTGGAAAAACTGCTGGGCGCACCGTTGCCCGCCGATTGCCAGCCGTCGAAAGAACTCACGGCGCCCGCCGGACTGGCGGTTCCGACGGTTCGCGGCTGCCTCAGTCACGGCGAACCGTTAAGTGTAAAAGCGCTGGTTTGGGGCGTGGATTCGCCGTGCGAGGCGGCCGTCCATTGGCGTCCGATTGGCGAAGGCGAATGGAGAACAACGCCGTTGGAACCTATTGGACGGGGCGTATATAAAGCGGAGATTCCAACAGATAAGCTGGGAAGCAAGGATTTGGAATACTATGTCCGCGTCTCCCCGAAAGAGGGCAAACCGCTGCTATTCCCGGCGACGGCGCCGGAACTCAATCAAACGGTCATTATTCTTCCCGAATGAATTTACTGCGATTAGGAAGTAAAAGATAATCATTTGGACAAAAGAGATATTCTTCCTATCGGCGCTTATTCCTTTCAATTTTGGAGGAATTGATTTCGAGAACTTGGATATTCTTCTTTACCGGATAATATTTTTTAGATATATCGATGATCGTTTACGATCGTCGATAATCGGAGAAATAATGGATTCCATATCGCGCGAGATTCTTCTGAGTTTTTGGAAAATTCACATCTTGCATCATGCCGGCGAAGAAGCCGTTTATGGGCAGTGGATCATGCAGGAGTTGAGGCGGCATGGATACGAAATCAGTCCCGGTACTCTTTATCCGCTGCTGCGAAGGATGGAACGTTGCGGATGGTTGAAATCCGTCTCAAAGGCCGAAGGCTATCCTCGCGAGCGGCGCAACTATCGTTTAACGAATAAAGGCCGCCAAGCGCTGGATCGGTTCCGCGATCAAGTTAAGGAACTATATAAAGAAGTAGTAGAAAAAAACAATAAGTAGAAAGCGTATAACCAACCCATGAACAACAACAATCAATTTCACATGGATTTTCTTTTAATTAAGCCTATCCAGACTTTGTTGCGAAAACCATTCTTTCCCCTTGTTTTTCAAATAATTTCTCTTCTCTTCCTCATGTTTTTCATTTGGAACGGATGGGGAATCGGACTGGCTCAATCCAAACAACAGACCATGACTTTGCGCAAGACCAATCTCACGACGCTTTTCGTCTGGGGATTGTGGTGGCCGGGGATGATTGCGACGGCTTTATTGGCCGGGCGCCTTTGGTGTACGGTGTGTCCGATGGAATTCATCAGCCGTTGGGGGTGGGCGGCGGGACGCTTGCTTGGTTACAATCGAGTCGCCATAACTCCTTGGCTAAGAGCGGGTTGGCTGGTAGTGTTCGCTTATCTGACATTGCAGTTCTTAGTGGCTGGACTATCCATCCATCGCGTACCTCATTTCACGGCGTTAATGTTGATCGTTCTTCTGGCCTTGGCATTGCTTTCGGGGCTTCTCTTCCGCGAAGAACGCGCTTTTTGCAAAACGCTTTGTCCCGCCAAGGCGTTGCTCTCGGTGTATGGCCGTTTCACGCCCATACAGATTGATGTGCGCGATCAAGCCGTATGCGATGCCTGCTCGACGAAAGATTGCCGGGATCCTCGCAAACGCGAACGGTTTGACGCCCGAGCTTGTCCCTCATTGGCTCGTCCGGATGCGCGCAAAAAGGGCGACGAATGCGTCCTATGCTTGCAATGCGCCAAAACATGTCCTCATAACAACATCGGTTGGGGAGCGGCGATTCATGAGAGCGCTTCCCGCCGGCATTTGATTCTACGCCCCTATGAAGCCGTTTTCGTAATGTTCGCCGCTGGATTTGTTGCTCACGAAGTGATTGGCGAAATGAAGCCGATGGACGAATACTTTCATATCGCGCCTCAGGCGTTGAATGCCTTGATCCCCTCTATCGGTTTCGGCTGGTTCGAGGCGCTGTGGTTCCTTTTTCTTGTTCCGGCTCTGTTATGGCTGGCGGCGGCGGGATTGGCTTATCTTTTGGGTCATCGCGGAAGCTGGCGCGATTTACTATTGGCCGCCGCTACGGGCGCCGCGCCGATCATCGCCGTTGCGCATTTAGCCAAAGCGCTGGCCAAGATTTCCTCGTGGGGCGGATTTTTGCCAGGGGCGTTAAACGATCCAGCTGGAATAATTACTTTACAGCGGCTTGAGAACAAAATACTGGCTGCCCCAATACCCTTGGTTGATCTGTCGTTGTTGGGCTGGCTTATGACGGCGGCGCTGTTGGCCATTGCCTGGCGCAATCGGCTTTGGCTGAGCCAAGCAGTCGGCGATCAACTGCCCGCGGCAAGAGCGGGATTTGCTGTTTTCACCGTTTTTTACTCTACGATCTTATTGTCGTGGCCTTGGTTTTAATTGTTTTATCGTACTGACGACGAAAAGATTGTCCGATGCAAGAGGGAATGAAAGGGGAAGAAACGATTCCCCTTTCGTTTTTGGAGCGGGCGCGATTTAATGGTTTCGGTGGAAAATCGCAATGACGATATAATCGATTTGACTTGAAGCCATGCAGCCCATCCAAGACATTCATATAATCGAAAGCCGTCCCTTGCCGCCGCCGGACGAGATTTGCAAAGACCTGCCCATCACCGAAAAAGCGGCGCAAACGGTCTATGAAGGCCGCCAAACCATCAAGCGCATGATGCGGGACATCGACAAGCGGATGCTCGTCATCGTCGGCCCCTGCTCCATCCATGACGAGACGGCGGCTTACGAATACGCCGACCGGTTGAATGCGCTTCAGGAAAAGGTCAAAGAGCGTTTGTTTCTCGTCATGCGCGTCTATTTCGAGAAGCCGCGCACGACCGTCGGTTGGAAAGGCCTTATCAACGATCCCTACTTGAACGGCGATTGCGATATCGCTTATGGTTTATGGAAAGCGCGTAAAATTTTGCTGAATTTATGCCACCGCAACATTTGCGCCGCTTCGGAACTGCTGGATCCAGTTGTTCCGCAATACATTGTCGATCTGATCTGCTGGGCCGCCATCGGCGCGCGCACTACGGAGTCGCAAATTCACCGCGAAATGGCCAGCGGACTATCGATGCCGGTGGGTTTCAAGAATAGCACCGACGGCAACTTGCAAATCGCCATCGATGCTATCCATTCCGCCCGTTATCCGCACAGTTTCGTGGGCATCAATCGCGATGGCAAAATGTATATTTGGAAATCGACGGGTAACGTGTGGGCGCACGTCATCCTGCGCGGGGGGCGGGAGCAGCCGAATTTCGACGCCGACAACCTTCTTTTCGCCAGCCGGAAATTATCGGAGACCAATCTGCCTCTTTTTATCATGGTCGATTGCAGCCATGCGAATGCGGAAGGGCAATACCAAAACCAAGCGACTGTATGGAAATACCTGATCCAACAAAAGATAGAAGGTTGCGACGCTTTGCGCGGACTCATGCTGGAAAGCCATCTCCATGAAGGCAGTCAAAAAATCCCCGCCGATTTAACCCAATTGAAATACGGCGTCTCCATCACCGATCCCTGCATCGATTGGGAAACTACGGAAGAACTTATCCTCTACGCCTACGAAAACCTAGCCGATAAACTGTAAACCCTCCACCGAAAAGGCGGTTTTTCATCATTCATCATTCATCATTCATCATTCATCATTCATCATTTAACTATTGGGGTTTTCGTTTTCACATAAATGAACTATACTTACTTACCGTTCGGTAAATAAAATAATTGAAATTTTTTGAAATTTTTTTGATATAGATTACGTATACCTAACGTTAAGTAAACAGGAAATTATGAACCAAGAACCCATAATGACGGCGATTGAAGAAAAAGCCATACTTGAATCGAAAGATACGAAAGAACAGATATCCCGCGCCGCCACTAAAATTTTTGCTTTTCAGGGCTTTGACGGCGCCAGCATCCGAGAGATAGCCGACGCGGCGGGAGTAACGAAACCCGTTCTTTATTATTACTTTAAGAATAAAGAAGATTTGTATATTTGGCTGATTCGGGACGCTTACGATTTTTTATTGAAGCATCTCAAAGAAATCATTGATGGCGAAGGAGATTTTCATCAGAAATTGAAGAAATTGCACCAAGCTTATCTCGATATCAGTTCCCAATACGAAGATACGACGCGCTTGCTTTTCAGCGCCGCTTTTGCTCCCCGCCGCAGCGCCCCCGCCATCGACATTATGGAGTTAGAGCGGGTGCATATCGACATTCTGAAAGTTTTTTTCGAAAAAGGGATCGAGTCAGGGGCGATTCAGAACATATCCCCGGAAGAAGCGGTATACCATTTTTTCGGTTCGCTAAACGTCTATATTATGTATAGATTATTGCAAGGCAGACCTTATCCTGAGAATCTTGCGGAAAAATTGAATCGTTACGTCTTGTACGGCATTGGAGGCCGAAATTCATGAAAATGCTTCGCCGAATACTTCTCTACGCCGGTTTGTTTATGTTTTTCACCGCCGCGTTTTTCGTAATGTCCATCATTTCGTCCAATCCAGATACGCTCAACGGCGGCGATCTTCCTCCCGCACCCGTGGAACAACTGAAAAGGGTGCAAGTTTTGGAAGCGGCGCCGCAACCGTTCGAAGAGGCGATTTTCGTTCCGGGAGTTGTGGAAGCGAATAACGACGTGCTATTGGGAGCGGCGATACCCGGAATAGTGGAGAAGGTGTTTGTGAAAGAGGGCGACGCCGTCGCCAAGGGGCAGGAGTTGTTCCAGATCGATTTGCGTTCGCGGGAAGCGTCGTTGCGCGATGCGCAAGCCGCGGACGAATTGGCTCGGAAAAGCCTGGAGCGTTTGCAAAAAGTGCGCGAGCGCGGCGACGTAACCGCGCAGCAATTGGACGAAGCGCAATCGGCGGCGCAACAGGCCACATCCCGCCTTAAGCGCATGGAAGTGGAAGTTTCCCTCGGCCATATTTTTGCGCCGGTTTCCGGCATTATCGACCAGGTGGAAGCGGAAGCCGGCGAATACAAGGGCGAAGGGATGTTGTTGGCCCGCTTGCTAAATCTGGATCGGATTAAGATCAGCGTAGGAGCGCCGGAACGTTACGCCGACGCCGTCTCTCGCGAGAGCATAGCCCAGGTTTTTATCGAGGCGTTGGGCGACAAGCGCGAAGCCAAGATCGAACGCGTCGCCTATGGCGCCAATTCACAAACGAATACGTTCGAAGTGCTTTTAACGATGGACAATCCCGACCATCGCATCCGTCCGGGAATGATCGTGAAAGCGCGGCTGACGGTGAAGCGCGTTCCCGACGCCTTGCTGATTCCCTTGTTTTCTTTGGTGAAAAAAGCCAGCGGGATGAACGTGTTCGTGGAAAAGGACGGCCTGGTGGAAGCGCGGCCGGTGCGCATGGGAGCAATTGACGGGGATCGCGTTGAAATTTTGGAAGGAATTCAACCGAATGAGCGCATCGTAGTCATCGGCCATAAAGACCTGGCGGATGGCCAAAGGGTCAATGTCGTGGAAGCCGTAACAACCCTATCCGGCATCGGCGCGAAAGAGGCGGCGCAATGAGTCTATCGGAATTTTCCATTCGTCACAGCGTAACTGTTGTTGTCTTCATCATTATTCTGGTTATTGCGGGTATATATGCTTATACCGTTCTCCCGCGGGAATCGTTTCCCGATATCACCATCCCCAACATCATTATCACTACGGCCTACGAGGGCGTCGCTCCTTCGGACATAGAGAGCCAGATCACCAGCCAGATCGAAAAGAAGGTAACTTCCGTCAGCAATGTAAAGGAAATCCGGTCCTATTCTTCGGAAGGGATGTCGACGATCGTCGTGGAGTTCAATTCCGGCATCGATATTGACACGGCGTTGCAAAAAGTCCGCGATAAAGTGGATCAGGCTAAGAGCGATCTTCCCAACGATTTGGAAGACGATCCTATAGTGGACGAGATCAACTTTTCCGAATTTCCCATTATGTCGGTTATCATCTACGGTCCGATCGGTCTTGTGCGCCTGAAAGAGATCGCCGACGATCTGGCGGACGAATTCGAAACCGTCAACGGCGTATTGGAAGCGCGAGTGACGGGAGGGATCGAACGCGAAATTCGCGTGGTTTACGATCCGGAACGGCTCGCCGCCTATCAAATCGCGGTTACGGACATCATGAACGCCGTCCGGCAGAATAATCTGAATACGCCCGGCGGCAAGATGGATGTCGGAGTCGGAAATTACGTCGTGAAGATTCCCGGCGAATTCGACAATCCCGCAGAAGCGAAGCGCCTAATTGTTACAACGAATAACAACTATCCCGTTTATATCACCGACGTAGCCCGGCTTCAGGATGGCTATGAGGAGCCGGAAACCAAAGCGCGCTTCAACCGCAAAGACGCCGTCGCCATCGACGTTGTCAAGCGCAGCGGGGAAAATATCATCGCCATATCGGATAAAGTCAAAGAGATCATCCAGCAATACGAAACAACTTTGCCCAAGGGAACCCAAATCTCTTTGGTCAACGATCAGTCGAAAGACATCCGCATGATGGTATCCGATTTGGAGAATAATATCTTGTCCGGCCTTATCTTGGTATTGGCCGTCGTTTTGGTCTCGATGGGATTTCGCAATGCGCTGTTAGTCGCTTGTTCGATTCCCTTTTCCATGTTTATCGCCTTTTTCACGCTTTATCTGATGGGATATACGCTGAATATGGTGGTGCTCTTTTCCCTGGTTTTAGCGGTGGGCATGTTGGTGGATAACGCCATCGTCATCGTGGAAAACATCTATCGCCACCGTCAGGAAGGCCGAGACCGGATCACAGCGGCAATGATGGGATCGAGAGAAGTGATGTGGCCGGTAACGACCAGCACTTTGACCACGTTGGCCGCATTTTACCCCATGATCTATTGGCCGGGCGTTACCGGCGAATTTATGGCTTATCTTCCGGTAACGGTTATTATCGCGCTTTCGGCGTCATTATTCGTCGCATTAGTCATCAATCCTACTTTATGTTCCATTTTTTTACGTTCAACCGGCAAGCCGCCTGGCGTTCATCCCAGCCGATTGTTTCGGGGATATAGAGCCGTAATATCCTGGGCGGTGGACAATCCCGGTTTTCTATTGCTGAGCATGGCGCTTCTGATGATTTTCATTTTTTCGGCGTATGGCCGCTTCGGCTACGGCGTAGAATTTTTCCCGGACATCGATCCCAAACGCGCTTACGTCGAAATCAAAATGCCTAAGGGAACCAATCTGGACGAAACGGACGCCATGGCGGAGCGAATCGAACCGGAATGCGTAGAATATCCCGACGTGCGCAGCCTGGTCACCAATGTCGGCACGACGGGATTCGGCGCCGATTCTTTCGTATCCGGCGGAAGGACATCCTCAGATATCGCGCGGATCATTCTCGAATTCAAAGATATGGAAGACCGTTCGATTCCCTCCACGCAAATTCTGAAAGAGTTGCGGGAAACGCTGGCTCCCATCTACCAGGCGGATCTCGAGATCAAGAAAGAAGACGAAGGACCGCCGACGGGTTCGCCCGTCAATATCGAACTTACCGGCGAAAGTTACGAAGTGCTGGAACCGATTATGCGGAGCATCAAAGAGAAGATCAAAGGCATCCCCGGCCTCGTCAATCTGAAGGACGACTACGTCATCGCCAAACCGGAGATTGAAATCAAGGTCGATAAAGAACGGGCGGCTTTGTTTGGACTCTCCACAGCCATGATCGCCACGAACATAAAAACGGCGATTCGCGGCATTGAAGCCGGAGTCTATCGCGATGGCAACGACGAATACGATATTATCGTGCAATTGCCGCTGGAGCGCCGCAAAAGTTTGGATGCTCTGAACAATTTAATGATCGCTAACCTCGCGGGCAAGTACGTCCCAATCAGCTCGGTAGCGGATATCCGGCTTTCCGCCGGTTTGGGAACCATCGTCCGCTCCGATCAAAAGCGCGTGATTACCATCGACGGCGATGTGGAAGGACGGCTGGGCAACGATGTGCTTGCCGATGTGCAAAAGACGCTGGCGGGAATAGAATTGCCCCGCGGTTACAAGATTAACTATCGCGGCGAAAGCGAAGACCAGGAAGAAGCCAAGTCCTTTCTCTCGGAAGCCTTCATATCGGCGTTGATGTTAATCGCGCTCATTCTCGTAACGGAATTCAATTCGATTTTCAAGCCGTTGATTATTTTATCCTCGGTCATTCTTTCCACGATAGGCGTGTTTATTGGATTACTAGCAACTCATATGCCGTTCGGCATTATCATGACCGGCATCGGAGTCATCAGCCTGGCGGGCGTCGTCGTCAACAATGCCATCGTTTTGCTGGATTATATAGGCCAACTGCGCGAACGAGGCGTCGAACCCCGCGAATCGCTGATCCAGGCGGGAATCATTCGCTTCCGCCCGGTGATTTTAACCGCCGTTACCACCATACTGGGTCTTATTCCTATGGCCTTGGGAATCAGTTACGATTTTCGCAATATGGAATGGCAGATCGGAAGCGAATCTGCGCAATGGTGGGGGCCAATGGCGGTAGCCGTCATCTTCGGCTTGGCGTTCGCCACCATATTAACCCTCGTTGTAGTACCCGCTATGGTATCCTTGGGCGACAAAACCGCCGCGGCGATTCATTTCGTAAAATCCCGATTTGCAAAAAGAAAAGAAGCGCCAGAACCTGTTTCATGAAAGAAAGCGTTTATCCAATGTTTCTCACCGGTTCCGCGCCATGGCTGCTTGAAAAACAAGAATGAAGCAATAGAATCAGAACGTTGAATTAAAATAACAAAATCCATTCCAAAAGAAAACCCGGAAAAATTTAAGCGCCGGTAGCTCAATTGGACAGAGCTCCTGACTTCGGATCAGGCGGTTGGAGGTTCGAGTCCTCTCCGGCGCGAGTTGATTTTAATAGACTTACGTCAAGTTAGCCCCGCCCTTAAAATCGCTTGAGTCAACCATGAGTCAACGGCAGAGACTAAACTGAGCTTGAAAAACCGGCTTGCGGAAACTTGCGGAAATATATTTTCAAAGCCGATAAGCCGGGCTATTCCATCATGCCATGACGAACGGCATAGAAGCCGCCTTCCTTGCCCCGTATTGAAAGATTCCTGCCTGTTCGATCTAATCCCCCCATCCTCTCTATCCGTTAAGCTGCAATGCCTTTGTGAAAATTACTAAAATCCATTACATAAAAGCAATATTTGATGACAAAAAACAATGCTGCTGTTCTCCCAACCATTCACTTTATTTTATAAAGTACTTTGCTTATCGAATTCCAACCGATGGGGGCTGGGGAAAAGCGCGGGAGCGTCGCCATAGCAATATTGCCTCTCCCAAAATTTTTTTTGAAATTTTTTGAATGTACAGAAGAACCATTATTTCCGTAAGTACTCAATTATCAATGGATTAATCTGTAGAAATACCCCCCCCGAAAAAAGCCTACCCTAAATCTGCATAACATACAGTAATTTCGGCGAATAATTTACGAAGGAATGCAAAAAACGCTAATTAGGGAGCAAATAGGATGAATGAAGTAAAAAGCAGTTTAACAGCGGTTTTAACGACTCTTGAAGCCGCACGGATTCTACATTTATCGCGTCGAACCTTGGAATCCCTACGGATTCGCGGCGGCGGCCCCCGCTTTGTTCGTATTTCGAATCGTTGCGTTCGCTATCGCCCCGAAGACATTTCGCAGTGGTTGGAAGAACGTTCCAGATTCAACACGAGCGAGGCCGTCAATGAATAATAAAATCGAAAACAAAAAACGCAAGCCTCAACGCCGCCGGAAACGGCGTAAGGTTCCTCGTTATTTTTGGTACATCGATCCGGTTTTGTATTGTGTCATGCTTTGCAAGCGAGAACCATGACAAAGAAGACGATCCCATCCCCGCATAACCTAGACGCAGAATGCCATGTTTTGGGCGCATCGATCCGCGAACCCGAAGCGCTGGCAAGGGCGCGGGCAATCCTTGACGCCGATGACTTCCATGAGCCGAAGCATCAAATCATCTTCGCGGCGCTTTGTTTGATGAGCGATTCGAGACGGGAAATCGATCTTATTTCGTTGGGCGATTGCTTAGAAAAGCGCAACGAATTACAGCAGGCTGGAACCGGCTTTTATCTCGCCGAATTGGCCGCCAATTGCCCGATTGCCTATTCCGGCCAAATCGGCATGGGAATCCGGAGTTAAATCGGCAGGGGATTTCGGAGTAAATCGGCGCCCCAATTCGGACGAATCCGGCGCCCTTTGAAATCCCTTGTACGCTGAGTCTTAGTT
>JBFMBP010000168.1 GCA_040755155.1 Candidatus Omnitrophota bacterium
CCGTCCGCTTCCATGATCCGGCTGGGATTGGTGATGCGCACGTCCGATCCGATGCGGGCGTTCTTGTCGACAATAGCGCCTTGCACGATCGATCGCGGGCCGATGCCCAGCGCCGGGGCGCCGGGGGGAATGTCTTCCTGCGCCACGCCGGGGCTGTCGTAATAATCCGCCCCCATCATGACGGTGTTATAGACCTGGGCGTTTTCCGCCACGATGCCGCGCAATCCGATAATGGAGTTTTTCACGACGGCGCCCATGATAATCGAACCGTCGCAGATCAGCGAGGAATGGATATTGGCGTCATTGATCTTGGCGCCAGGAAGAAAGCGGGGACGAGTATACACCAATCCGGTTTCATCGTAAAAGTTGAATTGCGGCAGCTCTTCCGTCAACGCCAGGTTGGCGTGATAGAAGGAGCGGATGGTTCCAATATCTTCCCAATACCCGTCGAAAAAATGGGCGAAGACGCGCTTCTCTTCCAAAAGAGCGGGGATGATGTCCTTGCCGAAATCGGAGCCTTGATGCTCGTTCAGCGCTTCGATCAAGGCGTCCGTGCGGAAAACGTAAATTCCCATCGAGGCGATATAATCCCGTCCGCTCGAAGAAACGCCTTGGTTGTCGAAAACGACGGGAGGAACCCGCAGGCGGTCCAACAGTTCGCTATCGCTCGGTTTCTCGAAAAAGGAGACGATTTTCCCCTGATCGTCCGCTTGAAGAATGCCGTATTCCTTGCAGTGGTTGCGGGAAACGGGCAAAACGGATATGGTCGCGTCCGCATCCGTTTTCACATGCGTCCGCAGCAACTGGCGGTAATCCATCCGGTAAAGATGATCGCCGGAAAGGATTAATACGTGCTCCGGTTTGCGACGCACGAACCGGCGCAAAGCGTGGCGCACGGCGTCCGCCGTTCCTTGATACCAATTTTGATTCTCCGGCGTTTGCTGCGCCGCCAAAACCTGGACGAAGCCTTTCGAAAAAACGTCGAAGCGGTAGGTTTGGCTGATATGCCGATGCAGCGAATCGGAATTGAACTGGGTTAAAATGTAAATCCGATCCAGGCGGGAATGCAGGCAGTTGCTGACCGGCAAGTCGATGAGCCGGAATTTCCCGGCAACGGGCACCGCCGGTTTCGCTCGCGCCTTAGTAAGGGGATAAAGCCGCGATCCTTGCCCGCCGCCCAGAATGAAAACGGATGTTCGCTCGTTTACTCTATCTAAATCGACCGATTTGTTTTGTGTGGACATACAACGCTCCAACCAAGATGCACTTGAATCCATGCAATCAAAATAAGGGGTGGGCTAATAGCGAAGCGAAGCCCGCCAATGATTACTATAACATTAAATCCAATTAATATGAGAATTATATTATGCGGTAGAGAAAAATAGAATCGAACGAAACCTCTTATTCGCCATTCTCTTCATTTTTCTTTGTTTTCAATCCCATCCAGGCGATGAAACCTAATCCTCCAATCCAAACCAAAATGAAAACCGTCAGCGTTATGGGCGAAAGAATTTGTCCCAATCCCATCCATCCGAAATCCCAGCGGCTGTAAGGCAGATGCTTGAGAAACAACGCATGTTGCGCGATGGGATTCCATAGGGGATTCCAAATCAATGCCTCTTCCGAAATCCCGGCTTTCATCAAGGTCATGATGACGTCGTTAAAGTCGATCGCCGATCCTAGTATTTGCACGACAAAACCCAGCGCGCCTAAAAACATCAGTAAACGCCAAGATGGCCGATCGTCTTTATCTACTAAACCAGCCAGCGGTAAAACCGCCAAAGGCAGCAAGGGAACTAGATGGCGCGGTCCGAATCCCCATCCACCCCACCAATTGCCCCAACAGCAATATAAAACCAATAGACTTAACAAGAGACCCAGCCAAACCCAAAAAACGTCTTCTGTTTTTTCCCGAAACAGGCGGACGCTCAACGGCAGAAAAAGCAGGATCGGATTGAAAAACCAAATATTCTTTCCCGGAGAAAACAAGAAGCCGAACAACGCGGGGAATGGATTCAAGTGGAATTGTCCCTCGTAGCCCCCGGAAACCTCGCCGCTCCAATAAAAATGGTTATAAACGAATACGAAAACGACTCCTAAAAACAACGGAACCGCCAACGCCGCCAATTTCTTGCCGTTGCGCCAAAAATCCTTCTTTGATAGAACCAAGCCAATGCCGTAGATCGGAACGGCGGCCATCATCTCCAACCTCAACATGGCCAACAATCCCAACGAAACACCGCACATCCACACGCCGCTTATTCGTCCATCCCGCCGCAGCAATAGAAAGCCGTAAAAAGACGAAAGCAGCAGTAAGGCGGCGAGGCATTTGTTGTAGTCGTAGCGCGCATAGGCGAACGCCAGCGTGGAAAAGCCATACAAGATAGGGACGGCGATTTGTGCTTTGCGAGAAAACCCCAACCGCAGAATCGTCAGCGAAAGCAAGCCCACCGTCGCGCCGGTGAGGACGGTATTCATCCAGCATAAGCATTTGCGCCGCATCCAATCCGCTTCGATTCCGGGGAAAAGCCGCTGCAAGCCGTCGCCCAAAAAGTAAAAGGGAAGATAGACGATGGAATAGACATATCCCTGCTTGACGGCGATGGCGGGAAAAAGTCGGCCTTCTTCCACAATGGTTTTCGTTAATTTGTAAGAAGGCGTAGCGTCGACCGTATAACCATGTTTTCTTCCCATCAAGGGCGTAAGGAATACGATGTAGAAAGCAGCTAATAAGAAAGGCAGCCGATAAAGAGATTTTTCGCGCCGCATCATTCCGTCACCCCAGGACCGATTCGTAAATCCGCAAGATTTTCCGCGACATTTCTTCCTGGCTGAATATCGAGGATATCCGCCGCCGCGCCTCGCTGCCGTACCGGAAGCGCAGGGGGTAATTTTCCAACAAAAGGTTGATCGCCCCCGCCAGCGGCTGGGGATCGTTGGGCGGGACGACGATTCCCGTGATGCCGTTCTGATTGATGTAGGACGTCCCTGTTCCCAGTTCCGTACAGATCAGCGGCAGACCGCAGGCCGCCGCTTCCAGCAGCACCAAACCGAACGCTTCCGCGCGGTAGATCGAAGGCAGGCAAAATAGATCGGCGGCGTAATAATAAGGAACCACGGATTCCACCCGCCCCACGAAAGCGATTTTGTTGGCGTAAGGCAGTTTTTGCGTATTCTCCACCAGTTCGGGAAGCAATGGGCCTTCGCCGACGATCAACAGTTTGCCGTTGACCTGCTTCATGGCTTCGATAAGAACATGAAGCCCTTTGTAATAGCGCAAGATGCCGACGAAAAGCACCAATCCCATGCCGTAGCGCCGCCGGATCGCCTGCGCCGAATCCTCGATCTCGTTGTTGGAGGAGAAGCGGGTCATATTGACGCCGAAGGGAACTACTTCGCATTTATCGCGGAAGGGCTGCAAGGTTTCGGACGTTTCCAGGTAATTGGGCGAAGTGACGATGATCCTATCCGCCTGGCGCAAAAAAGCGTTCTGAAACGGGCCGTAGAGTTTCATCCATCGCTTTTGCCGCACGATGTCGCTGTGGTAATGGGCGATGACTTTGCCCTTGGGCCGCGCAATCAGATGAGAAATGACGGCGGTGGGATTGGGCAAATGGTAATGAAGAATATCCGCGTCCAACCGCTTCAGCCAATAGGGAAAATAAGGCGAAACCGGCGCTGAAAGAAACCGTCCCCACTCGCCCGCCTTATAGACGGGCGCGCCCTCGACTTCGGCGAACTCCGATTTGCGGCTGCGGCTGCAGATCAAAACTTTGATCTCATCGCAGGCGTCGCGGGTGCCTTCGATGATGCGATGGATGGCGATTTCGATCCCGCCGCATACCGGCGGATAACAATCTTTATAAATATGAAGTATCCGCACGCTGTTAGAGTCCGTTCGTCGCTTCGTTCGTCCGCTGCTTCAATTCATTCTATTGGACTTTCTCGCGCCGCCAAGCTTCCCGATTACTATAAGTAACTCATGTTACGCAGCCTGGGAGCGCTGGCATCTTGCCGGACTGTGGAAATACCCATTCCAAGCCGGTGAATGGGTTTTCTATCTTTTGAGCCTCTTGCAAAACTCTATTATTCCTCCCCCAAGCCTGGGGGAGGTTAGGTGTGTATGAACCGGGCACATCCTTTACAAAATAGACCGGGCAGATGGTTTACACAAGTCGATACTAAGAACCAACGAGAAGAAGGGAGTTGGTTCAATGACTTGGAAGGAAACCAATGCCATGGAAGA
>JBFMBP010000169.1 GCA_040755155.1 Candidatus Omnitrophota bacterium
CGCTCCCCACTTAGTCCGGCTGGTGAAAGAAGGAAAAACCTTTATTAACGGCATTCTTTTAAAAGAAGAAAAAAAGATTGATCGGGACGCTGCCTAACTTCCGATCCACAACTATTGACAATAACTCATGGGATGACAACCGTCTAACTGTCTCTCTATTGAATCCATTAGGAAAAGAGGGTTATGCAACTGATCTCTTCCGGCGAATGAACGAAAGAAAACTATTTAAAAGAATATATTCAAAACCTTTAAGGAAATTTGAAAATCCAATAATACGCGATTTCCTAGATAAAATAAATAAAAATAAAAGTAAAAAAGAAATAGAGGCGTCGCTGGCTGATCTTCTCTCGTCCAACTTAAGTTCTTCTTCGATCGATCCCAATTATCTCATCGTTAATTCGATGAATATCAAATCCATTAGAAAACAATCGCGTGATGATGAAGAAGGTTCTATAATGATCGTTGATGGCGACATTCATCAATCTTTTGAAAATGAATCGACGCTATTCCGATCGATAAATGAAAACGAACATGATTCTTTTATTGAAGTCTATGCTCCAATATCGTATTCACACGATGAGGAAAAACGACGAATATTGAATAGATGCGAACTCCTCATTCATGATTTTCTTATTAAACAAGCAGAAATTTTAATTGAAAAGGAGCGAAAAAATGGCTCTCGACAAAATAATTCTTCTACTCATCCACTTATCCATTAATGGCATAAGAGGTAAAACATTACTGCAAAAAAGAATATATTTTTTGAGTATTTTTCTTAAAAATAATTTCGGTTACCGAGCACATTACTACGGACCCTATTCCCCGCAAGTAGACGACTCTTTAGCAAAAATGAAATCGTTGGGTTTTGTCGAAGAAAGATCGCATGGTTATGGATTAATCGACAAAATTGGTTTTGAAGTTCGGCGATACGATTACCTTCTGACTGACGACGGGGGAAAAATAGTTGATAATTATATTAAAGAAAATAATGAAGAATTTCGAAAAATTAAGACCGTGTTTGATTGTCTATGCAATTCTGGCGATACATGGGAAGATCACATTAGTTTATCGATTGCGGCTAAAATTCATTACATATTTACTATGAATAACTCTCCGCTGAAAATTACCGAAATTGAAAAAAAAGCGCAAAATTTAGGTTGGAATATTACTCCTGAGCAATCTACAAGGGCTATTAGTTTTTTAGAAAAATTAAATTTAATCGAAACGCAACATTAAAAATCGTTGCTTTTTTGTATTCTATTCCTTTTTAATGTTAACAGGAACCTAAGCCCTTGACACAACTCGCCTACCGCCGCCCCTCGGACATCATCCTGCAAGGTCTCCCCGTACGCCAGATCCGAAGTGAAGCGGACGCCCGCGCCTTATGCGATTACATTGGCTATCACGCTCTGCCCGATTCGCGTATGCAAGTGTGGGACATCGACATCATTTCCGCCATTCCGTTCGCCATTTCCGGCTTCGTATCCTCCCGCTGGGCGCTCGACGCCCTCCTTCTTGCCAGTGATGCGATTGGCGCTCCTTGCGATGCTTCCAAGACGGCCATTCTCCCCGATTCGTCGTTAGGCCAGGATAAATTCGCCCTTGCGACTGCGCCCCGCTGCCCGCTCTTCGACTCCCCACAGCGCGAAGAGCAAGTGGAGGAAGCGGTTATGGGCGATCCTTTGTATTTGCTGCGGCGCATCGACTTTATGACCCTGGTTCATTCACCTGCCGGCTACGTCGGCTGGGTGGAGAACGCGAATTTCCGCGTCATCAGCGAAGAGGATTGGTATGTTTGGACGAAATCGGACTCCGCTCACTTCATCGCAACCATCGATTGGGATGGGGGAGCCATCCCCGGCGGCGCTCAATTGCCTCTCCTGCCCTCCGGCGAAATTCTGCTCCCCACCGGCTCCGTCATCATGCCGCCCGCCGGCGCTTTTATCAAATCCTCGCACGCCATGAACCATCAATGCAAAGCCATCCTGGACGTCGCCCGCCTTCTGCTCGGCGTTCCCTACAAATGGGGCGGGACCACGTCCTCTGGCATCGACTGCTCCGGCCTGACTCGTTTTGCCTATAAAGCTGTCGGCGTCTATCTTCCCCGCGACGCCAACCAGCAATTTCTCGCGGGACGCATAACCGCTCTTCCGGGATCCATGAAAGCCATCGGCGCGGGCGATCTTCTCTTCTTCGCCGGCGATTGGGGAGGAGTAACCCATACGGCCATCGCCTTCGGCCCCAGCGAATTCATCCACGCCTCCTTCAAAAACGGCGTAACCATCTCTGCCTGGGAAGACGAAGAAGAATTAAAAAATCGATTCGTCTGCGCCAAACGCATCCTTCGGTAATGAGAGTAATTCAAGAAAAAGACGCGGAGGAAATGAACGGCGGCAAAAAGGCAAGAGGGAAAAAAACGAGAATTTATTATTCCTTTTTATTTCATCCCTAACAAACGGAAATATTCTTCTCTGGATATTCCAGCCGTTTTTAAATTATTTAAAATAACGGCGATAGGAACTTCATCGTAGGTTGGAATAACAATTGGACGGAAGACGCCGGGTTTAGTATAGGATCGATGGCTTCCTTCTTGTCTGGCAAAATGAAAGCCGCTTTCCAGAAAAATCCTTTCCAATGCTTTCCAATGAATAGGAGTAATTCGAGGCATTAATAAGCGCCGATGGCCATATAGCGTTTTTCTACCGCAACCCAGGAAGGACACGCCCATTGACCATTTTCCCATTTATAACCGGATTCCAAAAGAACATCCGTCAACGTTCCCATCTCCTCCGCCGTTCTCAAAAACAACGATACGGCTTCATCCAACGCCTTCTTGGCATCCTCGGGAGTTTTTCCCGAACTCATCACATCCAACGGCATGGCATGGGCGATAAATTGGACTCCCTCCCTCCAAATTTGCATAGTGAATTCGATTTGAGTGGTTTGACTCATATCGGCGATCTACCCTTTTTACAATAAATTTTGACGGCTTTCTTTCACCATCCTTGCATCAAAAAGCGTTTCTAAATGGTCGCAGACAATTGCCCATTTTCCCACCCTCAAAGCATAGAGAAATAGCGTTATCTTCCAATTGTAAACGAATAATACCATAAGTCCAAAACTTTCTTGGAATACTCATTCGCAAAAAATATTTTTTCTCAATAAAAACCGGCCTCTAAAGAATTATCCCCTAGAGGCCGGGCTCATTCAGAAAATAACCGATTTTCCGATTTTCGCGAATCGCTCAATAATTGACGATTAAAACCCCTAAAAATTCCGAGGTGAAATAGGTGTCTTTAAAAACATGCGCGCGCCAGATGTCGCCGTTGGATACCAAGCCGTTCGAGGGATTATAGGCTTCCGCTGTACGGTCGATCCAGTCGCCATGATCGCTATCCGGCCCCGCGGCGAAGACAAGCCAATGCGGGCAATGCGTCCCGTTGGAGCAATCGCGGTCTTCATAACCGTAATAAAGGCCGCCGCCGAAGGGATCCTGCGGAATGCTGGACATATAATTCACCGGCGTGGTCAACAAAGCCCAGGTCTGCCCGTTGAAAAAGTTATCGCCGATGCCAATGCACTTGACGCCTCTAGCTTTAGAACATTGCACGCCAAAGAAACTATATCCTCCGCGAAAAGCGCATTTGAAACTTCCGTCGTCTTCCCCGGAATCGTTGCCGTCGATCAACCATAAATTGGTATCCAAGTGGCGGATGTCGATCTGTTCATGAAGCATCCGCAAATCCGCAAAGCAGCGCGCCGACTTGGCGCGGATCTGCGCGTTGAGAAAATTGGGCACGGCGATAGCCGCCAGAATACCGATGATGGCGACGACGATTAATAATTCAATTAAAGTAAACGCCGCATGTTCTTTCTGGATAATACGCATATTACTCCTCCCTTGATTGAGACGATAGTATATAAATTCAAGAAAGAAATTAAACAATAAAAAAAAGAAAAGTAAATCCCTTTAAAACCTCTTTTCTTCGCCTATCACCGCCGTAAACCATCGCGGGAACCGTTTTGAAGGAAGTATAATTCCTCTTTTCGGCTCCGTCGCCCGGGGCGAAGCGAATAGCGACGTGGATTTCCTCGTCGATTTGGCGCCTGGCCGGCTATTGCTCGATCATGCGGCGTTAATGCTCGATCTTCAGGATTTATTGAGAAGAAAAGTCGAAGTCGCTACGGAACGAGGTCTCCGTCCCGCCGTCCGGGAGCGAATCGTCCAAGAACTAATTCCACTATGAGAAACAACCGCCTTTATCTTCAGGATATCTTGACGCCATTAGCGCTATCAAAAAAAACTCATTGAATAATCAAGTTTACGAAATTCTTTCGCCGCCTCTTCTTGAAATTCAATCCTCCAAATCAATTTCACTCTCCAACTGTTCGAAAGGGATGGATTGGTTCTTCTTATTAAATCGTTCGCTGGCGATTCGATAATCTTCTTCCTCTTCGAGCCATCCCTCCAACGCTTGCCGGATGAAATCGCTTTTCGCGCGGCCGGTCTTTTTCTTCAGATCGTTCAGCCGTTTTTTCAATTCCATAGGCAATTGAACATTCATAAAGCGAATCCTCTCAGCCATTGATTTGATGAGATATTATAACATCGTTTCCTCATTTTTCCCTTCTCATTCCAAAACAAACCGGCCCCCGAGAAAACTCCCCAGGGGCCGTTATATTCTTCCGTTAATCCAGCTTCAGGATCAGGTATAGCTTTGCAGCGTCTTCATGTAATTCGCCCGCTCGAAAGCCGCCGGTTCGGGGCAGGACTTTTGGCTCATGCTGCCCCGCATCATCTTGACAGAGTTATATTCGTGTTCATCCATCCACGCCGCCATGTCGGAGAGAATTTCTTTGATCCGATCCGCGCCGTGGCGCAGCAGGGCCGAGCAAAGCATCGCGACATTCGCTCCCGCCATTAATATTTTCAAAACGTCTTCGGCGCCATAAATTCCCGTCGTCGCCGCCAGATCCGCTTTGACTTGGCCGTAGAGAATGGCGATCCAACGCAGCGGCAGCCGCATTTCATGCGGCGTGCTGAGCAACAGGCTCGGCGCCGCTTCCAGCTTCTCAATGTCGATGTCCGGCTGATAAAAGCGGTTGAACAGAACCAGTCCATTCGCTCCCGCATCATCCAACTTTTTCGCCATATTCGCCATCGACGAGAAAAAGGGGCTAAGCTTGGCCGCCACGGGAATCCTTACGGAGCTTTTCACGGCTTTCAAAACGTCGATGTAAACGTTCTCCACATCATCCGCCGTTAGTTTGGAATCCGTTGGGATGTAATAGACATTCAATTCGAGGGCGTCCGCTCCCGCATCCTGCATTTTCTTGGCGTAGTCGATCCATCCGCCAACGGATACGCCGTTCAAACTGCCGATGATGGGAATATCCACCGTCTCTTTCAACTTGCGGATATGCTCCAAATATTCGTCCGGTCCGAGGTGGTACTCTTTCAGATCGGGGAAATAGGATTGCGCTTCCGCATAACTCTCGGCGCCGTTCGTTAAAAAATGATTCAGTTCCTTCGCTTCGAATTGCAACTGCTCTTCGAACAACGACCACATCACAATTGCCGCTGCGCCAGCGTCTTCCAACTTCTTCGCCATATCGGCGTCTCTTGACAGGGGCGATGCGGAAGGAACCAGGGGGTTCTTTAATTGGAGACCTAAATATTGGGTTGAAAAATCCATTGTCGCCTTTCCTTTCCGAAGATTTCTCCGTTTTTCTTTTCCTTTATTCGGTTTTGGCAACCTCAAAGGATTCCCACTGGCGATAGAGATTCCAGCGTTTGGTTACGTCTTCCTGGCCGAGGACGGCGAGGCGTTCGGCTTCTTGGGGTTTGCTCTTCGTGAGCATTTTGAAACGCGTCTGCTGATACGCGAAATCTTTGTATGAAATTTTCGGATCGCGCGAATCCAGCTTCAACGGATTCTTGCCTTCCTTCAACAGATCGGGATTGAAGCGGTACAACGGCCAATGTCCGCTGTCCACCGCCGCCTGTTGCGTATCGTAACCCGTGCGCATATTGATGCCGTGAGCGATGCAGTGGCTGTAAGCGATAATGAGCGATGGGCCGTCATAAGCTTCCGCTTCCAGAAACGCCTTCACGGTTTGCGCATCGTTCGCTCCCATCGCCACTTTGGCTACGAAGATATTGCCGTAGGTCATGGCGATCATGCCCAGGTCCTTCTTCGGCATGGGCTTGCCGCCGAAGGCGAATTTGGCCACCGCGCCCAGCGGCGTCGCTTTGGAGCACTGGCCACCAGTATTGGAATAGACTTCCGTGTCCAGCACTAGCACGTTGACATTGCGTCCAGCGGCGAGCACGTGATCCAGGCCGCCGTAGCCGATGTCGTAAGCCCATCCGTCGCCGCCGACGATCCACACGCTCTTCTTCACCTGGAAATCGGCGATATTGAGCAGATTCTTCGCTTCAGGCGAATTCATCCCGGCGAGCTTGGCTTTCAAAGCGGCGATGCGTTCGCGCTGCAGTTTGATGCCTTCTTCCGTGGATTGATCGGCGTTAAAGATCTCTTCCACCAACGAATCGCCGATCTGGCCGGAGAGTTTCTTCATCAGCTCCTTGCCGTATTCGTTCATCTTGTCGATGCAAAGGCGGAAGCCGTATCCAAATTCCGCGTTATCTTCAAACAACGAGTTGGACCAGGCCGGACCGCGTCCGTCGCGATTCACCGCCCACGGCGTCGTGGGCAGGTTGCCTCCATAAATGGAAGAGCAGCCCGTTGCGTTGGAAATAATAGCCCGGTCGCCGAAAAGTTGGCTCAACAACATTACGTATGGCGTCTCGCCGCAACCCGAACAGGCTCCGGAAAATTCGAACAACGGCGTAAGCAATTGCGAACCTTTGACGCTGTTGATCTTGATCTTGCCCCGATCCATTTCGGGAAGATCGAGGAAGAACTTGAAATTCTCACGCTCCGGCGCCCGCAACGGAATTTGATCCTGCATATTGATTGCTTTGAATTTCGGCTCGGATTTATTCTTGGCGGGACAAATATGGACGCAGGCGCCGCACCCCGTGCAGTCTTCCGGCGCTACTTGCAGGGTGAATTTCATTCCTTCGTATTCCTTGCCCCGCGCATCCACCGCCTTGAACGTCGCCGGCGCGCCGGCCAAAGCGCTTTCGGGATAAATGTTTCCGCGAATGGCGGCGTGGGGACAAGCCATGGAGCACTTCATGCACTGGATGCAAATATCCGCATCCCATACGGGAATCTCCAGCGCGATGTTCCGTTTTTCCCATTTGGTAGTTCCCGACGGATAGGTTCCATCCACTGGGAATTTGCTGACGGGAATGCCGTCGCCGCGTCCTGCGATAATCTCCGCCGTTACTTCTTGCACGAATTTCGGCGCTTCCGCAGCTACCGTCGGCGGAATTTCAATAGCGCTCGTCGCCGCGCCGGGAACCTTCACTTCATATAGGTTTTCCAACGTTTGATCGACCGCTTTATAGTTCATCTTGACGATTTCGTCGCCCTTGGCGCCATAGGTCTTCTTGATGGCGTTTTTAATAGCGGCGATAGCTTCATCTTTAGGCAGAACGCCGGAAATGGCGAAGAAGCATGTCTGCATGATGGTGTTGATGCGCGCGCCCATCTTCGTATCCCGCGCCACCGTATAAGCGTCGATGACATAGAATTTCAGTTTTTTATCGATGATTTGCTGCTGCACCCGCTTCGGAATCTTGTCCCATACTTCATCGGCGCTATATGGGCTATTCAACAGGAACACGCCGCCCGGAGCGGCCTTCTCCAATACGTCGTACTTCTCCAGAAATACGAACTGATGCACGCCGACAAAGTTGGCCGACGTCAATAGATACGTCGAACGAATCGGACGCGGCCCGAAACGCAAGTGCGATACCGTGATCGAACCGGCTTTCTTGGAATCGTAAACGAAATAGCCCTGCGCGTAATTCGGCGTCTCTTCGCCGATGATTTTGATCGAGTTCTTGTTCGCCCCGACGGTTCCATCCGCACCCAAACCGAAGAACATGGCCCGCACAACGTCGGCGCCTTCGGTAGAGAATTCCGCATCCACATCGAGACTGGTATGGCCCACGTCGTCGATAATGCCGACGGTAAAATGCTTCTTCGGCTTTTCCAGTTTTAAATTGTCCAACGCGGCTTTGATCATCGCCGGAGTAAATTCTTTAGACGATAATCCGTATCGCCCGCCGACGATGGTTGGAAACGTTTTGAACGGCGCAACGCCGTCCGCCATCGCTTCCGCAATAGCGGATACTACGTCAACATACAATGGCTCGCCCGTCGCGCCTGGTTCTTTGGTACGGTCCAACACGGCGATTTTCTTTACTGAGGCGGGCAGCGCCGCGATGAAATGCTGCAACGAGAAGGGACGATACAGCCGCACTTTCAAGCAGCCCACTTTTTCCCCTTTCTCGACCAGATATTCCACCGTCTCGTGCGCCGTTTCCGCGCCCGACCCCATCAGAATCACGATCCGATCCGCTTCCGGATGCCCGACGTAATCAAATAGTTTATATTGGCGCCCAACGACTTTAGCGAACTTATCCATCGCCTTCTGCACAAGATCAGGACAGGCGTTGTAATAAGGATTGATCGTTTCGCGTCCTTGGAAGAACACGTCCGGATTTTGCGCCGTGCCGCGGATGAACGGATGGTCGGGACTCAATGCCCGGTTACGATGCGCCCGCACGAGTTCGTCGTCGATCATGGCGCGCATATCGTCATCCGTAAGTTCTTCCACTTTCATCACTTCGTGCGAACTGCGGAAACCGTCAAAGAAATGCACAAAGGGAACGCGCGCTTCCAACGCCGCCGCTTGAGCGATTAACGCAAAATCCATGACTTCCTGCACCGAACACGAGGAAATCAATCCGAATCCCGTCGAGCGCACCGCCATTACGTCGCTGTGATCGCCAAATATAGACAACGCATGAGCCGCCACCGACCGCGCCGACACGTGAAACACCGTCGAGGTCAATTCCCCGGCGATTTTGAACATGTTGGGAATCATCAGCAGCAACCCTTGCGACGCCGTAAACGTCGTCGTCAACGCTCCCGCCTGCAACGATCCGTGCACTGCTCCGGATGCGCCCCCCTCGCTCTGCAATTCCACCACCGTGGGAATCGTTCCCCAAATGTTGGTCTCGCCTTCCGCCGACCATTGATCCGCCCACTCTCCCATGTTCGAGGATGGAGTGATGGGATAAATAGCGCATACTTCATTCGTCTTATGGGCGACGTAAGCCGCCGCCTGATTTCCATCGAGAGTTACCGTTCGCCTGGACATTCAGGAACCTCCCACTTTTCTATTTACCGAGGATGAATCTCTCCTGAGATGGTTGAATCGTTTACGGGAGAGAGGAACATATCTGTCACCGCTTTATTTTTTATCCTCTAATAAGCATTTACTCAAGACCCAAGCCCCCTTTTCCTTTGTCATATTTGACAATCGCTCTCCCCCCAATGGCATTCGGCCCCTTTTCCGCACTTTGGATCGTTTATTTTTATTGTTATAGATAGTTATTGTAGACTTTGTATAAGCCGCCTTCTAATCTCTCGATCAACGTTCCCAGATTTTCTCTCAATAATAGAGTAAAACATATTGTATTTATTGAATTTACAATATAGGCTCCCAAAGCGAATCATCTGTTTCACCCCCTATAACTATTGTTGCTGTTTCAAAGAGGGTGGAACGATGAATATTCCTAAAAAAAATATAATTTCCCACTTCTTCATCTGAATTACTCTAACCTTATAAGAACAAAAATCGGAAAGTTAATTTTTAGTGAAAAAAATCGCTATTTTACCAATCTCAAACCATAAGGATAAAGGTATGCAGGGGGAGATTTTGTAACGTTAGGCTTGATATTGGATAGCGCGACTCTGATATATCGATTTATCAGCTTGATGAAATCGCCAATTCATCCAGTATAATGTCCCCCAAAATTTAGACAGGGGGTTAAGGTGGAAAATCGGCTTGCCGAGAGTAGGCAAGGAGGTTTTCCGAAATGAAGAGAATCCAAAAGAAATACGACGGAGTTTTTAAGACGAAAG
>JBFMBP010000170.1 GCA_040755155.1 Candidatus Omnitrophota bacterium
AAAATGTAGATTGATGGTAGGTGCTTGCGGATTTGTGGCGGAATTTAAGGTTTAATCGATGCCCGGCGAGCCGGATCGCCGGTCTTCCCAGGCCGCCCCGCGAAGGGCGGCTAGGGAAGGGCTAAGCGGATCACCGCCACCATCGGCGCTTTTTCACCGCCTTGCGTTCGGCTTCGGTGCGTATCAATACGGCGTTATTAGGTTCTTCATGATATTTATAGGCTTCACCGTGCATGAATCCGAAGAAAGATAGCTTTCTGCCCCCCAAGTCGATCAAAAAATTTATTGCGGAAGCATATATATATATATTGTCTGTAAACTTTTTTTCCACTATGGGACCATAATTCATTAATAATGTTTTAACCGTCACCCGCCCCCCTGTTAGGTTGTTCGGTACTACCTTATCCCTTCGCCTTGTGAGGCATGAGAGAGAAAGGCGGCGGCTCGGAAGCAATTAGAATAATCCTGGATTATTGGCGGAATCAACGGTACGGACGCGGCCATTGAAAAGAAGCCCCCCTGCCCCCCCTAACCGCCCGGCTTGGGACCCCCGGACGGTTCCATACAATAACGGGCCTGAGTCAGGCTTCCCCCCTATAGGCTTATGAGTCTATGCAATCCCTCTATCCATCCCTTTAAATGCTGTTCGGCGATTGCCTTATCTGTAATGTCCCCTTCGCCTTGATGGGCGATGTAATTGTTTCGAAAATCGTTGATTTCGGTTACCATGTCCAGAACGGCGCGGGCGCCCTCAACCCGGAATTTCCTTTTTATGGCTTCGAATACGCCGGTAAGTTTCAAGTTGTCATTCAATGCGTAATCGTAGCAATTCCGCAAAAGCCCCAAAACGGAAATCCCGTTGCTGTAAACCAGCATCTTTTTCAAATTGGCGGCGATATCTTCATAATGGCGTTTATTCTTGGGTTCTGGATAACTGAAATAGGGTTTAAACCATGCTTTTTGATTGGTTTGTGAAACTGGCATTTCTGGTTCAAGTTTACGGACGATAACGCCTTTGGCGGCTTCGTCCAAGACTCCTAAAAGCGGTTGAAATACCGAACCGAATGATATCCCTTCTTTGTTTTCCAAATACTTAAACATCATGACGGCTTGTTCCGCAGCCTTCTTGTAGCGCGGCGGCAAGGAATCAAGAACGGAATCGGAAACCAGCGTTGTTATTTCGGAAATTCTTTCATCATGCTCCGTAATTGTTGCAAATAGTGGGTATTGAGATTCTAGGGAGTCGCTTTCAATCAGATATCCCAACGCGGGGCGGCAAGTATTGGCAAGTTCTCCTACTGTTGGCGCGTTAAACCGTTCGAATACGCCTTGGGAAACGTAAAGATACTCCCAAGGGAATCCCGCTTTTGAAGCGGATTCGCACCATGCGATAGCGGCGCGGGCTTTTCGGGGAACATCGCGGTCTTCCCGGCCTTTAGTCTCCACAAGGAAATACTTATCTTTCGTGCGGATAAAAAAGTCCGGCGTATAGAACGCTAAACGCCCGCCGTCCGCCAAATAATCGATACGCAGACATTGCGGCCCCGCGTTTTTGGCGAACGCTATCGCATCCGGCGCTCTATCGGCGAATTTAGTAAAAACTACTTCTAATTCCCGATTGCAGGGAACCAGGTTGAAAAGCGTTTTGCCCGCTTCCAAGGCGGGGCGGCGCTCGCTATGGGTAACTTGAAACGCTTTCCACAAGGACAAGCGCATAGGCTCGCCTGCTAAAGTGCGCGTCTCCGTCTTTGTGGTTTTGCTTCGGATTAAGGGAACGAAGATCGCCCGGATATGCTCCGCTACGTCTGGATTGCCCAAACGGGAAATCAATTCAGGATCGAAGAGAGTGGTTTTCTTTTCAAAAAGAATTTCTTCCAAAAAGGTTTGCAGGAGAGGAGCAAGAGTTACATGTAGACCTCTCACCTTATACCAAGTTGCATTCAAAGAAGTGCTAATGTAGAATAATCTCCGGGGAAATCTGAAGCCGGAGAAAAACGATGAGGCCAGCGCGATCTCTATCAAACGAACAAAGAGAGGAATTGAAGGAAAGCCTGAAAAAAGCGAAAAGCAAAGGAGAGTATCAGCGCATTCAATGCGTATGGTTGCGAGCCTTATGGAATCTGTCGTCCAACCAAATCGCCGAGACCATAGGCTGGAGCGTCAGCCGGGTCAAACAAATCCAGGGACAATATTTCCGCGAGGGAACACGAGCGTTCCAAGGCTGCGGTCGCGGGGGACGGCGGCGAGAGAACCTGACCATCAAGGAGGAGAAGAGCCTCTTGGCGGATTTTGAGGAGAAGGCGGTGAAGGGAGGCGTCTTGGTGGTAAGCGAGATTAAAACGGCCTACGAGCGGGAGGTGGGAGGTAAGGTTCCCAAATCCACTGTCTATCGGATGCTGGCTCGTCATGGCTGGCGGAAGATCGCTCCCCGCCCCCGACATCCTAATTCGGATGCCGAGAAGCAAGAGGCCTGGAAAAAAAACTCCCGGAATGGGTGGAGGAAGAAGTGAAGCGGCAAAAGGAAAAGGGAAAAAGCGTGCGTTTGATGTTTCAGGACGAAGGACGCTTTGGCCGCTTGAGCGATCCGCGCCGCTGTTGGTGTCCTGCGGGAATCCGTCCCGAAGTCTCGGCGCAAGTAGTGCGGGAATCGACATTCGCTTTCGCCGCCGCCAGCCCCCATGATGGAGTGTTGGATTCCCTCATTTTGCCGGAAGTCAACGCCGAAATGATGTCTCTCTTTCTCGCGGAAGTCTCCGCGCGCCATGCGGACGAGTTTATTTTGATGGTGATGGATCAAGCGGGATGGCATATCGCCAAGGATTTAAAGAAGCCCGAAAATATGCGGTTGATATGGCTTCCCCCCTATAGTCCCCAATGCAATCCGGTGGAACATGTCTGGGATGAAATCCGGGAAAAATGGTTTTCGAATCAAGTATTTCAAAGTCTCGACGCGGTGGAAGACGCGCTTCTTGAGGCCTTGGCCGCCTTGGAAAATGATAAAAAGCGAATGCTTGGCTTAACCGGCTTCGATTGGATTGTTAGTATACCTTTGATTGCAACTTAGTATTACAGATCGTTTCCAATTGTTTGACGAAATACGAAACCGCCCCTATTCCAGACTCCAACAAAGGCAGATTGATTTTCATTCGTTCGATGATTCTGCCCTTGATAAATGCCAATCGCTAATCACTGTTTTTAGGATTATTTTTTCTGCTCTTCTTTTTCCCGAATCTCCGCAATCGCTTTCTTGGCCGAATGGTGGACGGGAGAATCGGCGGGAAAGGACTGGATCGCTTCTTCGATGGCGGGTATGGCTTCGGCAGCTCCGACGTTGCCGAGAGCGCGAATAACCGATTCCTTTTCCGTCTCCTCTCCTTTTTTGAGCCGTTCCAACAGGCCGGGCAGAGCCTTCTTGCCCATATTGCCTAACGCCAACGCAGCGTTTCTTCGCACTTCCCAGCTCGAATTTTTCAAGCAATCGAGAATCGCTTCCAGATAAGCATTTTCCGGAGAGCGGCCGATAATGCGCACCGCTTCCGCCTGCACCGTAGAGGAGGAGGGATCCGTGAGAGCCTTGCTGGCTGCTTCGACGACGCGGGGATCGCCTGAAGCCAGTTCGTCCGCCGCCCGCAACGCTTCATAACGAATGATAGCGTTGCCGTCGATAGCCACAGTTTGCAATAAAGCGGGGACGGCGCGAGGATTGCCGCCGCGTTGCAGGACTTTAACCGCCCGCAAACGGACGTTTTCCGAATCGTCGTCCAATTGCTCGATGATTAAATCCACATCAGGAGCAAGGCGCAGATCGCGCAAGACGGCCAACGCGCCGCAACGCTGCCAACAGGAACAGCCAATCTGCGCCAGCGACGCCAAGGACGCATTTTGAATATCGGGTTCCTGACTCGCCGCCAGGCGCTTCAAGAGATGAACGGCTCGATGATCCGCCAAGGCGCCCAGCGCTTTGATGGCTCGGACTCGTATCCCGATCGTCTTTCCGTTCTCCGCCTGTTTCAACAGGTCGTCCACCATCGGCAGTTTGACGTTGCGAATGACCTGAAGGATGTCGTCGATGGCTTCCTTGCCGTATTGCGCCAGCCCGGTAATCGCGGCGCGGCGGACGATGAAATAGGTGCTGCCTAGGCAATCGACGAAGTAGGGAATGGAGGATTTATCCAGGATTTTGGCAAGCGTAAAAAGTACGTTTTGCTGGATGGTTTTCCGGGAGGAAAAACGCAGTTTTTCATGAAGCAGCTCGATGGCGGGCTTGCCGATCTTGGCGATAGCGGCGATGGCGCTTTGTTGAACCTCCCGGCTGGAATCGCCAAAGCGCTCAATCAAGGCGGGCAGCGCGGATTCATCTCCAATTTGTCCTAACGCTTCCACAACCGTCTTGCGGATGGTTTTATCCGTGGATTCAAGAAGTTCGATCAAGGCCGGAATGGATTCTTTGTCCTTTAGTTTGCCGAGTACATAAACCATCGCCGTCTGGACTGGCTTGCCGCTGGATTTGACGAATTCGCGCAGGTGCGGCTTGATGCCCGGCCCGATCCGAAGAAAAGCGTCGATGATGATTTGGCGCATTTCTGCGTTGCTTGTGGTCAACAGACTCACCATGCGCCTGGCGGATTCCAGCGAGCAATGGGTGATGACGGATTCCACCTGGTTGCGTAATAGTTTTTGCGCTTCGTTGCGCACGACCCATTCTTCGTCATTCGTAAGTTCGGCGACATCGGGGACGACGTAGGATTTTCCGATTTTTCCGATCGTCTGCAACGCCGCCCAACGAATATAGGGATTAGGATGATTGAGATAACGTGGAAGCACCAAATATTCGACGGCTTCTTCGTTTCCGGCGTTTCCGAGGGCGAGGATCACGGCTTGCAGTACTTCGTCGTCGGCGTCGTTCAACGCATCCATCAGGGCCTGGCGGGCTTGCGGATCCTGGCTGCGTCCCAGAACCAGCGCCGCTTCCCGGCGCTCGTTCCAATAGGGGGACGATTTGAGGAGTATGGCGGTTTGTTCCAACGTATTCATGGCGCTTATTCTTTCCTTCTCATTCAGCCCATCCCGGCCGCCGAAAATCGAGTTTTTCTTTTGCGTCGGGATGCAACGCCGCTTTAGGCGCGTTCGATGAAGCCTCGGCATCCTTCTTCGCCCGCTACGGCGTTGACTTCGTAGGTGCAGGGGATGTCGGACAGGATTTTCACCGCCGCCGCGAAGCAGCCGATGCGCGCGCAGGTCAAATCGCGGTGAGAGAATCCCATATCGATCGAATCCCGGCAACTGGCGCCATAGGGGCAAACCAGGATGGAAATTTCGACTTTGTTCGGATTGATTTCCTTCACCTGGAAATAGCTGGCATCCTGAAACAAGCCGCCGCGAACGCCGATGTCGATGTAATTTTCGATGGCTTCCTTGATGGTGCGGCTTTTCTTGATATCGAAACCGTATTCGTCCTGAAGAATGCGCAGCCACGCGCTGGTGGCGTGTTCGTAGGCGCGGGAACAAAACGGCTTTGGATAGGTGCCGTGAAAATCGCGCGCCGTCTCTTCCAGCGCATTCAACCATACGCGAGCCAAAAGCCAACCGCTAAGTTCTTTATTTAAAGTTTTGGCCATAATTCACCTTTTCGATGCGAGTTCCGCTCTTTTGGATTTCGAGACTTCATCAAGTCCCAATGCTTTAAGTTCATTCGCCAGGGCGGCGACGGAAAAACGTTTTCCGGTTTTTTGATTGAATGTCGTTACAAGTTCGAAGGGATTCATATCGGGATGTTTGGCCCACAATAGAACCAAGTCCGCTTTTTCGTCCGGCGTCAAAACCGCTTGTTCGGAGACCCCCGCCGGTTGACTGCGCATGGATTCGTACAACGCCGCCGTATCGCGGGCGATGGCCAGTTCTTCGTTGGTGGGAACGATGAGGGCTTTGATGGGACCGGAGGAAATATGAGTGGCGTTTTGGTTGTTTTTCTCCTCATCCAATACAATGCCTATCGGTTCCAGCCCTTCCAAAATCAAGCGCCGGACGGTTCGGGAATTTTCGCCGATTCCACCCGTAAAGATCACCGCGTCCAAACCGCCCAAAGCGGTCATGTAGGCGCCGATGTATTTCCGGATGCGATAGGCGAACATATCCAAAGCCAATTGGTGCCGTTCGCTGCCGCTGGCGGCTTCTTTTTCGATTTCCCGCATGTCGTTGGAAGTCTCCGTAAGACCCAACATGCCGCTGAATTTATTCATCAAGGCGTCTATTTGTTTGCCATTCAACTTCTCTACTTGCATAAGGTATGGGATGACGGCGGGATCGATATCGCCGCAACGAGTGCCCATAATTACGCCTTCCAATGGCGTAAATCCCATCGAAGTGTCGATGGAGACGCCATTTTTAACCGCCGCGATGCTGGAACCGTTGCCGAGGTGGCAGGTAATAAGGCGCAGGTCTTTGAGTGGTTTGCCCAAAATGTCCGCGGCGCGCTGCGCGACGAATTTATGGGACGTGCCGTGAAATCCATACTTGCGGATGCCCCGCTTTTCATAGAGGGCGTAGGGCAATCCGTATAGGAAAGCTTTTTGGGGCATGTGCTGATGAAAAGCCGTATCGAAAACCGCGACCTGGAACATGGAAGGCAACTGCTTTTTTACTCCTTCGATCCCTTTGAGATTGTGGGGATTGTGGAGAGGTGCGAACTGGCAGCAGTATTCGATCTCCTTTATGACGTTATCCGTTATGACGACGGATTCGGAGAAAGATTGTCCGCCATGTACGACGCGGTGTCCCACGGCGCCGATATCCGAAAGGGAAGAGACGACGCCTTGATCGGGATGAGAAATTATGGAAAGAACGAGACTTATGGCTTCTTCGTGGTTGGCTACTTCGCGCACTTCCCGGAAATCACGGTTCCCTTCCGCGCGAAACGAAAGAACTCCCGAAGAAGAACCGATTTTATCAACCAATCCGCGCAACAAAGCCGTTTCCGTTTTCGTCTCGATCAATTGGAATTTGACGGACGAACTGCCGCAATTTAATACAAGAACTTTCATTATGACATTCCTCTCGTGTTGTAGAACTCGTTTCGAATGGATTATACCAAATCCTAATAAAAATGTGACTTACAAATTCCCTCGCCCTTTGGGAGAGGGGTAGGGTGAGGGGACAAATCCTCAACGGTTTGGCAGCTATCCAAACTTGATTTGTTCTAACCGTAAGTTCTTAGCTCGTCCGTCTTTTCGCTGCCTGGGCTTCGACGCAGGTGATGGTGATCGTATTGAAAATATCCCGGGCGCAGCATCCACGGGACAGATCGTTCACGGGAAGAGCCAATCCCTGTAGCAAAGGTCCGTAGGCTTCCGCTTTGGCCAGGCGTTCGGTCAATTTATAGGCGATGTTTCCCGCATTGAGATCGGGGAAGATCAGCGTATTGGCCTTGCCGGCGACGGGGCTGCCCGGCGCTTTTTTCTGGCCGATGGCTTCGATGAGCGCGGCGTCGGCCTGAAATTCGCCGTCGATTTTCAGATCGGGCTTCCTTTGTTTGACGATTTTAGTTGCCTCGATGACTTTATCGACGATGGGATGGCTGGCGCTCCCTTTGGTGGAAAAGGATAACATGGCCACGATCGGTTCCACGCCCACTAGATTCTCCATCGATTCGGCGGTGGAAATGGCGATATCGGCCAGTTGTTCCGGATTGGGATCGGGGAAAACGCCGCAATCGCCGTACATTAAAACACCCTCGGCGCCATAAGTGCAGTTTGGGACGATCATCAAAAAGCAGGAAGAGACGGTTTGGATGCCCGGCGCGCTGCCGATGATGAGAATCGAGGAGCGGATTACGTTACTTGTCGTGTTGACGGCGCCCGCCACCATGCCGTCCATCTCGCCTTCTTTGACCATCATAGCGCCGAAAAAAAGAGGGTCTTTGAGCATTTCGGCGGCTTTGTCTTTGGTCAATCCTTTATGTTTCCGGCGTTCGGCGAAGAGTTCCGCCCAGGCGTCGTTTTGAGCGTGGGCGTCGCGGTCGATGATAGGTATGCCGTCAAGCGAGACGCCTATCTTTTCCGCCGCCGTCTTTATTTCAGCGGGGGCGCCGAGAAGAGAGACCTTGGCGGTTCCTTCATCGGTGGCCTTGCGCGCCGCTTCCAACATCCGGGGGTCGGTCGCCTCCGGCAATACGATGCGAAGGGGATTTTTTTTGGCTTCGTTGAGAATTCGTTCCAGTGGGTGCATAGCGTCCTCTTATATTTTCGTATCGATTTGTTTGTCTTTTTCTTTTCGAATTTGCGTTTCCACTTTGCTTATGGCGCCATCGATGCAAGCGTGGACGCTCTCGCCGGATTCCTTGCCATGCATGGTTCTATGAAGCCCATGCACGGTGACTTCCACGCTCTGTTCGTCGTCCGATCTTTCGAAAACGACATGCGCCTCACAGTCGCCATGCGCGTATTTTTCCAACTTCAATATTTTTTCTTCCACATAGTCCCGCAGGTGTTCGGAAAGTTGATGGCGGCGGCTGGTTATCTCCAACTTGATAGGCATGCAGTTCCCTTTCGCGCAGTATGGCCTTATTATTCGCTCTTCAAAAGCCTTATACCAATTAATTTTTTTAATAATGGAATTCCCGCTTCCTCTTCGACATAAATCGATTTTCCTAGGAAGCCAAAGGCCTATTGTTTGTTCTAATGAATAGAGAAAATTATAACTATATTATAAAGTGAGCGCTCCTTTGTTCAATCCGTCCTAAAACAGGGACCAATCGGATACGGAAAGCGTCTCTTCGTTGCTGACGAATTCGATTCCCTCCACGGAATTGCCTGCTCGAACCGTGATGATTTCTTTATCTTCGGGATCGTCGAGATTGACGTATCCATTCTCTCTAGTCCCATTATAATATTCCCTCAATACTGGCTTTACGAAAGATGGGGAAAAACGATCGTCGGAAAAAGGCCCGACGCGGGAAGAACCGGTAAAACGCGGATTGATCGATTCTATATAAAGGATATACCGCCCCGGCGGGACGTAGAATGCGAATTCGCCCGTCCAATCGATCGACAAATCCGATACTACGGCGTATGAATTCAAATAAGGGGAATCGATCTCTTCGGCGACGACGTTGGCGCCTTGAACGGCTTCATTGGCGGGACGAGTTACGGTTCCCCTAATGCTTCCGAGACTGGTATGGAAATCGGCGCCGGGAAAAAGAATTTGGATCGTCATCCGATCGTCCTGGCTCAGGTTCGTTGGCGAGATTCGATCGTCGGTTTCAATAGGAAACATGACGGGAAGAAAAATATTGTTGGCGGGATCGTTGTCGAAAGCGAATTCCGGATGCAATTGGGAATGATCCAAGCCGAGAAAATGGCCGATTTCATGAAGCATGGTCGAGAAAAGCCGATTGATGTCTCCCCCTTTTCCCAAAAGATATTTGCCGTTGAGAATGATCTCGGAATTGACGATGGTTCCACTGCCGTTGTTGTGCGCCGGACTGGACAATCCCAAGATGGAATCGGAAGCGCCTTCCCCTTTCAAGGCGTCGATAATGGCGCCGTCCGAATCGAAAATTACGGGATTGTAATACTTGCCGCTGAATTTCAAGTAGTTATCTTCGGTAATATTTTCAGGCAACAATCCTCCATAAATAATTTTTAGACTAGAATGGGGGACATCCGTCCAATTCCTGAAAGCCAGCATGATCAATTGCTGAACCAGGCTGCCCGGATAAGGCCCCAGATCGCCGGGATCCATATGATAAGCGATTTCGGAGGAAGGCCATTGCAAAGCCTTTCCGGAAGAGAGTACGAAAGGATTTCCCGCCAACGCGGGAATGGCGAGAATCGCAACGGCTAGAAAGGCGATAACTCCCAAAATCCGATTTTTTCTACGGCGAATTAAATATCTCATGTAGAAGCAATACCATGCGGCGAATAAACGAAACTCGATTTTTAAAACCATGCGTAACAAAAAAAATCTGCAAACCGTTGAAACTCAAAAAACGATTGTAAGGGAGTGACTCTATAAAAGCGGATAGCTTTATATGAATGAAATGAATTACATGGATTCACGCCAACCTTATTATCATAAAATCTTTGAAAAAATAAGGTTTAGAGTTCATTAATCCGGGCGGATTTACCACGCGATGCACAAAAACGCCGGACATAATAAAGAAGTATAATCCGATTTTCCCCAAAAAAAAATGGGACTTTGCTTTCCGATTGGTCTTTCCCTGAAACGGATGTAGGATGGGTCGCGTTTTTTGACCCATTATTCATGCAATTTAAATAGGGCTTGCTGATATAAGCGTAAGTCTTGACAAATAAGTATATTAAGATATAATTTTTCCAAGGAATGCGCAAGAGAATCCGCTTGTATCCTACAAAACCTTTGCACATAAGTTGAGGGCTTGATG
>JBFMBP010000171.1 GCA_040755155.1 Candidatus Omnitrophota bacterium
AGTAGGAGTACTCGTCTTTATGCTGAAATCTGGAGGGATTGGCGTTGTAATCGACGATGTGGGCGGGAGGGATGAAGGGGTCTTTGGGAATTTGGCTGAGATAGGCCGCCGGACTGGTGAGTGGAGCATACACCTCGCGCATATGGCGGTCGGGGCCGCCATTGCCGTAATCGGCGCCGATGCCGACGCTATTGAAAACGGTTACAATGCGAACGTAGCCCCATTTGTCGTAGCCGCCTTTCGTATCCACCAACAGACAGCCCGTATCGGCGCGCAGACAGTCGACGGCGGTGGCGAGGGTTTTGATATTGGCCATCGAAGCGGCGACTCGCGCGCGCATCAGCGAACCTTGCAGCAGGGGAATCGCAATGGTGGCCAATATGCCGACGATGAGGATGACGACGAGCAGTTCGATAAGCGTATAAGCGGTTTGCTTCATGTTATCTCACTCGTAAATGGTAGCGTTCTTGACCTCGGCGAGGGTGGGGAGAACGCCGGGGATGTCCCAGATTTGGGCATAGTTATTGGAAATCGTCAGAAGCCTTTGCTGGTCGGGCGATAGATCGGCGTCGATGAACATATTCCAACTGTCCGTATTATACGGTTTCAGCGAGTAAACGACGTTGCCCTCCAAATCCCATATTCGAACTTCGCTTTTTTTGATATTGCGCCAAACTTCGCTGGCTAAAATGAGTATGTGTTTTTTATCGGGCGTATAGACGGCTTTTTGCACCCAGCAATCGTGCTTGAATTGACGAACGAGTTCCCCCGTTTTGATATCCCACAACGCCGCCGTATTGTCCAAACTTCCCGTCAGCAATTGTTGGCCGTCGGGCGAGAATTGGACGCTGACAACGGGAAAGCCGTGTTGGATGCGGAGAAGTTCCGTTCCCGTTTGACGGTTGAAGATGCGCGCCGTCGGATCCCAGATTCGGCCTGTATCGGGATCGCTCATTCCCCCGCCGGTGGCGACGAGGGATCCATCCGGCGAGATGGCGGCGTCGCGAATGATATTCGGATGTCCAACGAAGGTTTGCACAATCTCTTTCGTATCCATATCCCTCAGAATCGCATCTTTTCTATAGATAGAAACAAATGTTTTTTTATCCGCCGAAAGAGCGACGGATATACAGGATGGCAAAGCTGGCCAGTCATATTTCGATTCCAGGTCTTCTTCGGGAATGTTGAAATAGAGTGGAATCGACCAGATCGGCGTCCATGCTGAGGCTTCCCAATAGATAAATTCCCGGCCGCTGGCGCTGATCGCATTCTTCCTATCAGCGGTTAAGACGATCTTATCGACGCAGACGGTATGGCCAATAATCGACTTCAATGGCTGACCGGTTTCGGCGTCCCATTGATGCATATATATGAATTGTTCCGGATCGACGTCGGTTTTGAATGTTCTAAAAAGAGAAAGAGTATCGCAATGGCCGGTGATGACGCTTTTTCCATCGGGGGAAAATATCCCCTTCAAGAATCGCCTGGGAAAAGCGTCGATTCGTTCAATCTCTTCACCTGTTTCAAAATCCCACAAGAAGATAAGATTATCTTCGTTTTGAGTGAGCAGGCGTTTGTCGTAGGCGTCGGTTTTTAAATAGACAGGAACGAACATTTCCGGCATATTCAATTTTCGTACGTTTCCTGTAGTTATATCAATGAAAAAAACCTCGTTCGAAACCAACGAAACGATGAGTATATTTTGATTCGCTTGCGCGAATTTCATATCGATAAAATTGCGCAGTAGGCTATGTCGTCCGTCTGGATAGTCCGCAAAAGCGCTAAACGCATAAACCGCCTCGCTCGTTTCGAGATCGAAAACCTGAATTTGATAAGTTTTGATATTTTCCGTCGCCATCCATTTCCCGTCTTTAGAAAAAGTGATGTCGCTGTAATCGAAACTAAATAGACGCACGACCTCGCCCGTTTGGTAATTCCATACGATGGGCTGAGCGTTATAGTTAAATTCCGCGCCCACCCAGAGGTTATTAACTGACATTTCTCCCAGAACGGGGCCGTTGTATGGATCGGTTAAAGATGGATCGGTCAGGGTCTTTACGATTTTTCGGCTTTCCAAATCGTAAATTTCGACTTTGTTGTAGAAAAAGGATAAGACTTTTTTCTCGTCGGGAGTAAAGATGCGCGCATAGCGAAGATTGGGGCTGCCGTTTTCGTAAATCGTCTCTTTGGAATCTACATCGATGATTTTGAACGATTCGCCCTTCCTGATCGCCAGCTGCTTGCCATCCGCCAGGAATTGAATCGGACTGTAACCCGAGTTTTTATCGAGCAATAGCGAAGGTTCGGGCGGATTTTTCGTTACGTCCCAAAGCAGATATCCCACGAGGCTGTTAGTTATAACCCTATCTCCCTGCGGTGACAATAAAGCTAATCCGGGATACCCTAATCCCAAAATCAGTTCGCCGGATTCGCCGCGCAGAGGGTAAAAATCCAAAGCGCATAAATTCGCCGCAAATATTGCGCTAGCAATGGTTAAGACGAAGAGAATTAAATAAAGAGTAATATTACGCCTGAACATTTCTTTACACCGAATCGTTTTTATTTTCTTCACGTACCGGCCAATTATTCTATTCGATCATAATAGATTAAAAACTAAAAATAGTAAAGATATTTTTTTATCAATTTCAAAGTAATCGTAAAATTATGGCATTTACCATTATTTAACTTGATCTTAATACTCTTTTACGCTGGATTGATTGTAGGCGTTTATTCTGGAAAGATTTCTGAGGGGATATTAATATGGACTATCTTGTAGCTAATCTCCCCCATATTCATTGATTTGGATCGCTTTGTTTGACTCCTCTAGTATTCAATGACATTTGATTTTGAACGTTGAATTATTGAATAAGACCACTCACCCAAACCCTCCCAAGGGGCGAGGGGACAATTACAAATGTCATAGAGTACGAGTATCTAAAACAAGAAGGCGAGAGAATCATTCCTCCCGCCTCTTTCATTTTACTTTGCAACTTAAGACAAGTTAGATCGCATACGGCGCGCGTTGGGGGCGGCTCAACATATCGTTCGCTTCCTTGTCGTTGACGAACAGTTCGTTTTCCGCGTCCCAGATCAGTTTGCGTCCGCCAAGTTTGCCGCAGATGTTGGCGATATGGCAGGTCGAAACCGAACGGTGGCCGATCTCCGCGTCGGTGATGGGCAGTTCGCGCGATTTCAGGCAATCGACCCAGTTTTGGATATGGTCGTTGCTCGCGTAGAGCCGGACGTCGCTGGAGGTCAGCGGCTCTTGCAGAATGCCGGCGGGATCGGAATCGATGCGACCGCGATCGACGTGGATTTTGCCCTTTGGGCCAATGAAAGTAACGCCGCCGCCGTGGCTGTGGAAATGAACCTTTACGTCGTTGGGATACTGGAAAGTGAAATCGTAGGAAGTAAACGTGTTGTAGTAGCCCGGCTTGACTTCCGCCGTTCCCTCGATGCTCATGGGACCGGAGCCGTCCATCCCTAATCCCCATTGCGCGATATCCATATGATGGGCGCCCCAGTCCGTCACCATGCCGCCGGAGTATTCGAAGAACCAGCGGAATTGAACGTGGTTACGCAATGTGTTATAAGGAACCAGCGGCGCTTGTCCCAGCCGCTTGTCCCAATTCAATCCCGGCGGGATCGGCTCGTCGGGAACGCCTTCGGTTTGCGGAGCGCCTCCGATGCCCACTTCTACGCGTTCGATCTTGCCCAGGCGTCCATTGCGCACGTACTCGCACGCCTTACGGAACTCTTCCGAGGAGCGTTGCTGGCTGCCCGTTTGAAAAACGCGGCCATTGGATCGGGCTGTGCGTACGATCTGACGCCCTTCGTTGATTGTCAACGATAGGGGCTTTTCGCCGTAAACGTCCTTGCCCGCATTCATGGCGTCGATGTAGATTTTCGCGTGCCAATGATCGGGGACGGCGCATAGAATGGCGTCGATGTCCTTGCGCTCAAGCAGCCGTTCGTAGTCCAAATAAGGATCGACGGCGAAGGCAGGCATGGCGGGACGAATCATCTCGCTGCCGCGACCCTCGATCCATACGCGATCTACGTCCAAATCGTCGTCGGATATCTTCAAGGCGTTAAGCAGATAAGGCAGATCCAAATCGCAAATGGCCGCGAGACGCAGGTTATTGTTCCGGCGCGCTCCGTTGAACAAATCCATTCCCCGCCAACCCAGTCCGATGACGCCCACGACGAACTTGTTGCTGGGGGCGTCCTCTCCCAAAACGTAACTGGGGACGATCGTTGGCGCCGAGGCGGCGGCGCCCAATAAAAAGGCCGATTTTCCCGCCGACTTCATGAAATGGCGGCGGTTGGTTTTCTTCATTTCAGTCATGAACCCAAATCCTTTCTTCCAAATAAATTGAATGTCCTACAATACTATAACGAAATGCAATGAGATAGAAGATTTTGCGGGAATGGGGAGATGGAAATAAAGTTAGGCCTGGTTATCAACTACTAAAACAAAGCCAGCTCTCGAAATGATTGTTGCAATAATGAAAAGCGGATTTAGTGTGTTTGTTTCTTTCTTTAGGAATGAGAAATTTGCTGGTAAATAAAAATTTAATTGGCGTCATCCTCCTTTAAAATTCTTTCCAACTCTGGAATTAGCGGTGGAAAATCTTCCAAGATGGTCTTCCAAATGATATTCAATTCAATATCAAAATAGCCGTGTATCAAGCGATTCCGCATTTTGATCATTCGATCCCAGGGGATATTCGGGTATTGGTTTCGGAAGGAATGGAAAATTTTATTTGCCGCTTCGCCTACGAATTCCGTTAATTTGAGGAGGGAGAGCGTAAGCATTTCTTCTCGATCCAAGTCTTCGCGCGTCCGGTTTTGAATAAACTGCAAGGCCTTCTGAACCGCATCCAGAATATGATGAACTCGTTTCAAATCAGCTCCGTTCATATTGCAACTCGGCCGTCTGCATAACTTCTTCTCGAAAATAGCGGCTTAAATCGCCGGGAGTTAGCATTTGCACTTCTCTTCCCAAATGCTCCATCAATTCCAATTCCATACCCGCTAAAGTAATCAACCCCGGTTCCCGTCCAGGTTCGAATTCCACCAACAAATCGATATCGCTTTCCGGCCTCAATTCGCCTCGCAGTGCTGAACCGAATAAAGATAGTTTGCAAATATGATTTCGAAGGCAAAAATCCGATAATTTTTCCGGACGAATCGTTAAAACCGGATTGAGGGTAATTGACGAGCTCATATTCGATTTTCCTCTTTAGAGTGGAGATTCGGAATCCGTTATCAATAGGATCTTCGCTGTGTCGCCTTATATATGGGATTCGATTTTCGAAATCATTTTATAACAAAAATTATAGCCGAAAAACGGCGAGAGCCTTCGAAATTGTCCAACCGTTTTATTTTTCATTTCGTACTTTCGTGATTCAGGCGAAGATCTCTATAAATTTCTTAAGTTTTTTATTGCGCGTAACATGAATTATTTATGCATCGCAGGCGCTGCGCTGGTCGTAGGGGCTGGACGTAGGGTCTGATGGCAAAGGGTCCGGATGAACGGCGAAAAAAAAGGATGGAATAAATCGCCGTCTCATAATTCTTTAAAAAAAGCCTAATACGATAACGTTTACGCCGGAAATTCGCGGACAAGAAAGCGTTGCTTCTTTCGTCTTCTATCGTTGTTTCCCTTGACCGGCTTGCCAGAACTGGAGTTTGAAGCAAACTTCTTTATAGAATCCCATGCGCGAAAGCGCCCTATTTGGAGTTGTTTTCGCGAATCAGATTAGGTAAACTACCATGAACGCCGAACTTTTGGAGTATTTAATGCCCACCAAAAGACAAGATATCCCGATTTACCGGCGCGGCTTCGGATTGAAAGAAGAAGTCGCCGACACGCTGATTTCCGAATATAAAAGTTCATTAATCAACCACTTGCGCGGAAATGGGTTTTCCTTGCAGGTGGGTGGTCTGCGGATTTTATTGGCGAAAGAGTTCGGTTTTTGCTACGGCGTGGATCGCGCTGTGGATTACGCCTACGAAACCCGGCGTATGTTTTCCAACCGAACGTTGTACATCACGACGGAAATCATTCACAATCCCTTGGTGAATCGCAAGTTGCGGGAGATGGGAGTGCGCTTCCTCAGCGGCGGCGAAGGGAAAACGTACGCCTACGAAGACATCAAGCCGGAAGACGTCGTGATTCTTCCCGCTTTCGGCGCCAGCGTGGAACAGATGGAAAAACTGACCAAAATCGGCTGCACCTTGGTCGATACGACCTGCGGTTCCGTGATGACGGTGTGGAAACGAGTGGAGAAGAACGCCAAGGACGGCTATGCCTCGATCATCCACGGCAAATACAAGCACGAGGAGACTCTAGCCACCAGTTCGCGGGCGCTGCAATTTCACGGAGGGCGTTATCTCATCGTACGGGACGAGCAAGAAGCCGAAATCGTTTGCGATTATATTCTTCACGGCCGCGACAAAGAACAATTTCTGCGGCGTTTTCAAAACGCCATCAGCCCAGGATTCGATCCCGACCGTGATTTGCAAAAAGTCGGCCTTGCCAATCAAACCACCATGCTCAGCAGCGAATCGCTTTATATCGCCAAGATGATCGAAACGGCGATGCGCAATCGATATGGCGCGGAAGAGATCAATAGCCGATTCCGGTCCTTCGATACGATATGCAGCGCTACTCAGGAACGGCAGGACGCCATCATCGAGTTGGGAGAAAAGCATCCCGACGTTATTCTCGTCGTCGGCGGATACAATAGCAGCAACACGACGCACTTGTGCGAAATCGGCCTCCGGTTTGCTTCCACCTATCATATCAGCGAATCGGATTGCATTCTCTCCCGGCGGGAAATCCGCCATCAGCCCTTTGGCGGACGCGGGGAGATTATCACGGAAAATTGGCTTCCCCAGGAACCGGTTTCCGTCGGCATTACGTCCGGCGCTTCTACACCGGACAAAGTTGTGGAGCGAAGCATTCTCCGCACATTGGAATTTTGCGGGTATTCTTTGTCGGACGTCAATATGGACATGGATGCTGCAACGATCCATAAATAATCGATGCGGCGTATGTCGAATCCAAACGCGCTCGAAGATTCCTTTCCCCGAAAGATCGTATTAGAACTTCGTAAGACCCCGATCCCGCTATATACTTACCCCTAAATTTTTGAAATAATAGATAATTGCGCCCTGCCTCCCGGCGATTGCGGAATTTCGAATCTAACGTTTGAGACAACCACGGAACGAAAACCGCCGCAGCGGATGATATTGTCTCTTCCCAGCGGCAAGGATAGAAAATGGAAACGAACGGATCGACAAAAGAACGATGCGTATTGGGCGTGGATTTGGGCGGAACGAAAATCCTTTCCGCTGTGGTAGCAGAATCGGGAAAGATCGTCGCCCGCGCCAAGAAAAAGACTCGTCCCGAAAAACCGGCGGAAGATATTCTCGCCAGAATCGCCGCCTGCTGCCACGAGGCGGTGGAAGCGGCGGGCATGACGCTGGAAGAGATCGCAGGCATCGGCGTCGGTTCGCCCGGCCCCCTCGATCCCGATAAAGGGTGCGTCATCGAAACGCCCAATCTCAACCTGCGCGGCGCGCCTATCGCGCCCTATCTTTCCAAAGAGTTGAATATACCCGCCTTTCTGGATAACGACGTCAACGTCGGTACGCTGGGCGAATTCGTTTACGGAGCGGGTAAGGGAAGAAGCGACATTATCGGCATTTTCATGGGTACCGGAATCGGCGGCGGCGTTATCATCAACGGCCGTTTGCTGCATGGCTTCAGCAAAAACGCCGGCGAACTGGGGCATATGAAACTCGTCGCAGGCGGAGCGGTTTGCGGCTGCGGACAGCGGGGCTGCCTGGAAGCCTACGCCAGCAAAACGGCGATGATCAAACGCTTCAAAAGAGCGGTAAAGAAAAAGAAGCCAACCGTTCTCACTACGTTAATCGGCAACGATTGGGACAAGCTAACCAGCAAAGTATTTCTCCAAGCGATCGAGGCGAAGGATGAATTGGTCGTCTCGACGATAGACCGGGCGGCGAAATATACCGGCGTCGCCGTTGGCAGCCTGTTGAACATTCTCAGCCCGGAAATGGTGATTATCGGCGGCGGACTTGTCGAAGCGCTGGGCGAAAAAGTTCTCGACCGCATCCGCGAATTCGCCAAGAAAAATTGCTTTCCCATCGTCTTTGAGGGAGTCGAGATCGTCCCCGCTGCGCTGGGGGATGACGCGGGAATCCTCGGCGCAGCGGCGCTGGCCTGGTCGCGATTGAATTCTAGATAGATTCGCGGAGAAATGGCGAACATTATGACGGACCGCGTCGTCCTGGCAATTCGCTTTGGGTATTATACCAACATGCATTGAGATTGTTGTTTTCAAAATTCCTCTCCCAAGATTGGGAGAGGTTAGGTGAGGGTTGATATTATTAGGCTTATATTTCCCTCACCCTAACCCTCTCCCAAAGGGCGAGGGAATTTATAAGCTGCAATTGTAACGCAGATTGGTATTAGTAGGGGCGAGAATAGAAATCTCCATGCCTCTCCTTTTCACGCTGATTTTCTTTCAGGAGCCGATGATAGGCGAAGCTCCCTCTGACCCCCTGAAAAAAGCAGTAGCCGAAGGCTAGGACGAACAGGATGCCGCGAGGTCTTCCCGATTCGATCCATACAATAATAAAATTGGCGAAAAGATAGACGAATAGCGCCAAAGCGCAGAGGCGGCTGCGGCTAAAGATTCCCCACGAAAGCGCAAAAATAAGAAAAACGTCGATCAAATCCAACGCTTCCGTTTCTAAAGCAGGAAAAAACATAAGCCCCAAAAAGGTGAAGAACATAAGAACGCCGCCGTAAATCAGTCCTCCCGTACCCGCATTGTCGATGGCTTGCATGATTTCGCGCTTGTCCATGAGTTTGCTCCTTTGCTCGACAAACATAATACCAACCTGCATTTAGATTGGCGCCAATAATTTCCCTCGCCCTCTGGGAGAGGGTTAGGGTGAGGGGTTTTAAGTCTATCCAAATCAACCCTCACCTAACCTCTCCCCATCTTGGGAGAGGAATTTGAAAATCGACATTCTTAATGCAGATGGGTATAAGACGTATCCAAATGATGTTTATTGAGAATTAATTCCATACGCCCTCTCATACGAATAGGAATTCGCTTTATCTCCTCCACTGAAAGCGTTGCTGCGCCAGTTTTACGACGGCGAGGGAATGGGGATCGAGAACGAATTGCACGCCGTTCGGAGCGATTGACGTCCGGACGGAATGTTCATTAGGGAGAGCGAAAGCAGTTTTACGGGCGTGTTCTCGTTCTTGATCGTCGAGAGGTTGGCGGCATTCGACAAGAAACTCGACGGATTGGTTGAGGAAGTTCTCCACGGCGAGCAGGCCATTGTCGAAGAGATAGAGGCTTACGCCCGCCGGTCCGGAAACGCGCAATCCCAAAGGATAAAGAAGACGATCGCGCCAAGATTGGAGTAAGGCAGAATTCAACTCGAGGAGCCGCTGCGTTTCTTGAGGGATTTCGAGAATGGCGATGGATTCCGGGAAATGGATTCCTTTAACCTGGAGCATATGGCGAAGGTTGCCAGTAAGGGCGATCGGCTTTTTTTCTTCGAGGAATTCGTCGAATTGAGCGGGGAAAATATCGCTTTGCCAGCTGGGGGCGGCGAAGAGAACGGCGGGATAAGAAACGTCGATGCGGCTAAGCGGCGCCAGGGGCCAACCCAATAGGCTCAAGCGGCTGTATATATGAGGTTCGCCGCCGGGATCGCTGTTGGGGATTTGAGGAGCGAGTATTCCGGCGGGCGAGGCTTCGGCCACGGCTTCGGCGAGCAGAAATAGATTGGGAATTTCTTCCAGAAGACGCGCAGCGTTGACGGCGCCCGTTTCATTTTGAAGGCCGCCGAAATGATGAAGCAGCGCTTCTTTCGCGCCTCCCAGGATGATTTGACGCGCTTGCTCGACGCATTCGTCGGGCGAGGCTTCGCAGGCATCGATGCATCCACCGCCCATTTTGCCGGGGCCGATATCGGCGAGCCAGCGCAGAAGAAAGAAGGCGGCGCCGGGAAAAGAGCGGCGCTGGGGCGCTTCGCCGAGAGTAGGCGTTTGCGCCCAGATATGGTCAAAGAGATCGGTTTGGGTTTCCACGTTGCAGCCCTGCAAGGGGTAGAGATCGTACCAGGGGGGATATTTCAACATCACTTCAACGCGGGGATTAATGAGACGGGCGGGGCCGAGTATCGCCTCGCGGCAGACTCTCAACATCAGATCGCAGCGGTATTCCATCCAGGATTGGTCGCCTCGCGCCTTGAGGGACGCTTCGGAATCGTCATCCGTATAGAGGAAGCCGTCGATCAAGATTTCGTCGAAAATAGAGGCGGCGCCTTCGAAGAGGCGGCGGCATTCGGTCAGCGTTTCCGGGGCTTCGTAATTGGAGACGGCGTTGCATTGATTGGAGGGAATTCCCATGCCCGTGGGCGCGACGCAGCCGGAGACATCGATGCGCAGTTGGCGAAAGAGATCGCGCGCCCGCGCTAGACGCTCCGTTTCCGGCGAATAGCCGTTGCGGAAAGTTTCAAGAAATATCCGCGTGAAGCCTCGGTCTTTGCACCAGGCGGCGGCATGGCGGATTTCCTCATCCGAATTCAAGTAGTTTCCAACGTCTTGGGCGGTAAAAAGGATGGAAAATCGAAACTCGCGTTCGCGTCCCTTCGCTCGTTCCCACATTCCTGCGTCTCCTTGCCTTTCAAGGCGTAAAACGCTTGATGGAACCTATCGGACGGGCGCAATATCCATCCCTTCCTGACGTGGTTCCAGTCACTACCCTGCCGTCGAAGAATCGGGCGTCAATAGAATACAAATAAACTAACAGATTAATATACTATTGAAAATGCGGATTGGATATGAGGCAAAGAAAAATATTTCTTCGCTCGGTTTAGGGAAGCAAAACGATCATAGGAAAAAATAGATCGATGGCTTTCCTGAGTTTTTATAACGTTCCCAATCGATAAGGTAAGGCAAGAATTTAAGAATTCAACTTCTCGCGACCTTCTTAATGAATTAGACTATGGAATAATACCATTCGAATTGGATGCGGACAAAGCAGGTTGCTAACGATGTTTTTCTTTATTTTATCTTTTGGAGCATTAATGAGTATAATCGCTTTGGTTTTCTTTATTCTACTATGGGCGGCGAATCGCAGAAAAGGCGCTCCTCCCCCCGAGGAAATGCCGCAAAATTGGTCGAATTTCTCCATCCGTAAACATGGAGAATCGGGCAAGGGCATTCGCTAAGGAGCGCCGCCGGTTCAATTGCGAATCAATATTGAAAGAAAGGCGGAGAAATCTCGTATGCGTTTCTCGAAAACAACCGATTACGCTTTGCGAGTCATGGTGGCTCTCGCACTGGCGAACGACGAGAAGTTAAGCTTGCAGTTCTTGTCGAAACGAGAGCGCATACCCCGCAAGTTTTTGGAGCATGTCATACGGGGATTGAAGACGGCGGAATTGGTCAAGAGCACCCCAGGCCCGAAAGGGGGCTATCAGTTGATGCGTCCCGCCAATCTCATTTCCGTGAGCCACATATTGCAAGCGGCGCAGGGGCCTCTAATGCCTTTGGATAGGTTGGATTCCGCCACAGCGCCGCTGCATCTGAAAGAACCGATCGATCGCTTGCGCCAAGTCGTTAAGGAGATTCGCGAATTCGCCCGCGAGAAATTGGATTCCGTAACCCTTTCGGAACTGGCCGCCGTACATGAGATTAACGACGCTCGCGAAACATTGATGTATTATATTTAGTGGTCAGTGGCCATAAAAGTAGAGTGATTGATGGATCGAACGGCGCAATCCATCCAACGATTGTACCATATTTATCAATCCGTATTCGTCATGAATAACGGCGCTCCCAATTATCCCCAAATGACGACTGTATATATCGCTCTAGGTTCCAATTTGGGAGACCCTCGGACGAATCTCGAAAGAGCCGTCGCCGAGATCGGCGCGTTGGAGGGAGTTCGGGCGATGCGGGTTTCGCCATTCTATCGGACTAAAGCCGTGGGCATGGAGGAGAACACTCCGGATTTTCTAAACGGCGTTTTGGAAGCCGAGACGGAATGGGAGCCGCGCCAGTTATTGGACGCCCTGTTGCGCATCGAAAAACAGATGGGGCGTTTGCGTCCGGCGGGGGGCTGCGCATCGCGCATCATCGATTTGGACCTTCTTCTATACGGTAACGATAGTAGGCAAGAAACCAGCCTGGAACTTCCTCATCCCCGGATGCGCGAGCGTTGGTTTGCGCTCAAGCCGCTGGCGGATCTCGCTCCGGATTTGCTTCTCCCCGGCGGCGAGACTGTGCGGGAGGCGTTGGCGCGGGTGGAAGAGGAAGATCTTGGACTTTGCGGAAGTTGCGGCGAGTGATGGAGAACGGCGCCGAACGGGATTCGCCTTTCAAGGGAACGTTCCGCTTGTTCTTTTTGGGAACGGTCAGCGCATTCGTTTACGTTTTTCTCTTCCTGTTATCCGGCGAGGAATTGTGTCCGCGCGGGGCGAGCGGTTTAGCCGTCACTCGTTTTTTGCAAGCGTACGCTTTACTCTTTTTCTGCTATTGGCGGCTCGTCGCGCCGCTGGCGCGGGGGAAGCGCATGGACCCGCGCCATCTATGGTTCGCCATCGCCTTCTCCTTGCTTTTCCGGGCGATCATGCTGCCGTCCCTGCCGATATTGGAGAACGATATTTACCGGTATATGTGGGACGGCCATCTCGGCGCCCAAGGAATCAATCCCTACCGTTACGCTCCAGTCGATTCCGCGTTGAACGAATATGAAACTCCCTACCGGCGGCTAATTAATTATCCCTCCATACCCACGATCTATCCTCCTGTACTGCAATTCGTCTTTTGCCTGGCGGAATTTCTCTATCCCGGCAGCGTGGAGGGGATGAAGTTCATCCTCCTGATTTTCGACGCGGGAACGATTTTTCTTATATTGTCCTTATTGAAAAAATTGGAATATCCTCAGGAATGGTGCTTGATCTACGCCTGGTCGCCGCTCGTCGTCAAGGAGATCGCCAATTCCGGCCACGCCGATTCCGTAAGCGCGTTTCTTCTGGTTGCGTTCTTAAGGCTGCTGGCGGAGAAGCGCATGGCGTGGAGCGCCATCGCCTTGGCGGCGTTGACCTTGACGAAGTTTTTCGGGGCGTTGTTGGTCCCGCTGTTTCACGCCGCTTGGAAATGGCGCCATTTCGTTCTTTTCCTGTTGATTATGCTTCTCATCTACGCGCCATTCCTTGCGTCGATGGATGTGAATCCATTTACGGGATTTATAACGTATTCCCAGCAATGGCGTTTCAACGGCGGCGTATTCGATTGCGCCGAGCAAGCGATTGCAACGCTGGGCGGAGAGGCGGCGGAGAACTCCGATCGCCTGGCGAGGCTGTTTTTGTTCGCGGTTATTCTGGCAACGGCGGCGTGGCAAAGCGCGGCGCTGACTTGGCGGCGGACGCAGCGCGATCTATTTCGGACGATATTTATCGTCATGGGAACGTTGCTGATGTGCTCGCCAGTCATCGATCCCTGGTATCTGGTTTGGATGGCGCCGTTGCTCTGCCTGTTTCCCAACCGGGCGTGGATTCTATTCACCGGCCTGGTTTTTCTTTCTTATACCTATTACTACAAGATGCAATTTCCCTGGTGGGCGAGGGGCGTCGAGTTTGGAGGATTTTTTCTCGTATTCTTATGGGACGATATTTTGGGAAATGGAAAGTTTGGAAATATCCTTAAGACTCCGTCGCAACAAGAAAAGAAAGACAGCGAATCGCCTTTACTTCTTATTGAGAAATAGAGGAGGAAAACCTTCGATGATTATGATGCGCCAGGGCGAATCGGGAACGGAATCGAACATAACCAGCGTGGATTTGCCTCTTTCGGCGTGGATGTAGGTTCCGCGATGGCGGTCTTTCGTTTTTTCCACGATTTCGTTCCAGAACGGCGGTTTCGTTTCATTGCCGAATAAAATGGAATCGTTTTCTCCCAAAACGAAACATTGCGTTTTTTCGCCGCCGGGAGGCGTGTAGTTTTTCAAGGAAGCGCTTAGCAAGGTTTCGGGAGATTCCTGGTTTGCCGTTTTCATGGCGGCGAGAGCAAGATCGCGCATTTCCATGAGAGCGAAACTCACGTCGTGAATAACCGATTCAGGCGCGTAAGGCTCGGAGGTTTTGAAAACCAGCGGCCAGAAAAAATAGAAAGCGAGGAAAAGAAAGAGAATTACGAAAAGGAAACCGGCGCCCGTCATATGGCGAGCCAATCGTCCCTGCACAGGTTCTTCGAGACGTTTGCGATAAGCGCGCAAAATAGATTCGCGGTTGTCCGGCGTCATTATTCTTCAAAATCCACTAGTAGCATTTTACCCTCATGACTTGAATGCGGGAATTATGATACTATATTTCCGTTGCCAACGGGAAGCGGCGCAGGCGAGGTTTCTATGGGACGGTGCGCGGTTACGCGCTCCTGCAGCAGTAGGATTGAAAATCCTTTAATCCTAGCCGTCCGGATTCCTACAATAACAAGCCATGACAAAGCGAGAGAACCATTGACGGCCTCCATTGAAAATATCGGCTCTTTTTATCGTCTGGGGGATCATCCCGCTGGGGAGCGGTGGACGGTAGAGGAAGCCTACGAATTTTGCCGCAATCTGACTTATTCCCATTACGAAAATTTTCCCGTAGGCTCGCTGCTGGTTCCCAAGAGGTTGCGTCCCCATGTGCACGCTATTTACGCTTTCGCTCGAGCTTCGGACGATTTCGCCGACGAGGAATCGTACAAAGGCCAGCGGATGGATTTGCTCAACGAATGGGAGCGGTTGCTGGAAGAGTGTTACGAAGGCCGCGCCGAGCATCCCATCTTCATAGCCTTGGGAGAAACGGTGAAGGAGTTCGAACTGCCGATCGATCTTTTCAAGGGACTCTTGCGCGCCTTCAAAATGGATGTAACGGTGAGCCGCTATGAGGCTTTCGAGCAGGTGCTAGGCTATTGCCGCTATTCCGCCAATCCGGTGGGAAGGCTGATTCTGCATTTGTTCGATTACAAAGACGAGGAATTGTTCGCGTTGTCCGACTGCATTTGCACGGCGCTGCAATTGGCCAATTTCTGGCAGGACGTAACCATCGATTTGAAGAAGGATCGTATTTATATTCCCAAAGACGAGATGAAGCGGGAGCGATACGGCGAGGACGAACTCTTCGCCCATGTCTATGATGAGCGCTTTCGGAAAGTGCTCGCTCCATTGGCGAAGCGCACGTGGGATTTGTTCGATCAAGGCTATCCGCTGGTAGAGCGCGTCGCATGGCCGCTGAATGCGGAATTGCGCTTCACCTGGCTGGGAGGAACCACGATCCTGGCGCGTGTGGCGGAAAACGATTTTAATGTTTTCGATCGCCGCCCGGCGTTATCCAAATGGGATTTCATCAAATGGGGCGTTCGTTCGCTGACCGGGACGGGAAGCATCCGCCGCCGATTGGCGGCGTTCTTCCAAAGCATAATTGATTGATTATTATAACGGCTAGATCGTAGGATGGGTCGCGTTGTTTGACCCATCAATAAATATCTTAATTCGATGGGTCAACAAACATGACCCATCCTACTATTCTAATCACTGGCTGCTGGCCGCTAATCACTGTTAAAATAATCCCCCATTTTGCAGGGAGTATGGGATGGATTCCAATCAATATACCAAGCAGCAAACCAAAGACAGCAAGACCAACTTCTATTATTCCTTTCTATTCTTGCCCAAAGAAAAGCGGGACGCCATTTTTACCGTCTATTCCTTTTGCCGCCATACGGACGACATCGTCGACGAAATCGAAGACCCCGCCGAGGCGCGCCGGCAGTTGGACGAATGGCGCAAGGAATTGGACGCATGCTATGATGGACGCCCTTTGCATCCGATCATGGACGCATTGTTGAAGATTAGCCGCCGGTTTTCGCTGCCCAAGCAGTATTTTCACGATCTCATCGACGGCTGCGAGATGGACTTGACGCATAAGCGCTACGAAACGTTCGCCGACTTGTCGCAATACTGTTACCGCGTGGCCAGCGTGGTGGGGTTGATCTGCATCGAGATTTTCGGATATCGCGATCCCAAGACGAAGGACTACGCCGTCAATCTGGGCATGGCGCTGCAATTGACCAACATCATGCGCGACGTAGGCGAGGACGTCCGCATCGGACGGATATATCTTCCCGCCGAAGATTTGGCGCAATTCCATTATTCCGAAGAAGAAGTAATCAAGGAAACCTATTCGCCTGCGTTCGTGGAGTTGATGCGCTTTCAGGAAGAACGCGCGCGCCGTTATTTCGCTAAAGCGATGGAACATTACGATCGGCGCGACCGCCATTTGCTTTTTCCCGCCGAGGTGATGCGCAAAATCTATTTCCGGCTTTTGGACAACATCGCAGCCGCCGATTACAACGTTTACCAAACCCGCATCCGCGTCTCTAATAAAGTAAAACTAGGTATCGCGTTGCGGCTGTGGCTGGGCAGCCGCTGGCGGCGTCTGCTTCCATGAACGCCGATGTAGTCGTTTTAGGAGGCGGCTTCGCGGGTATGTCCGCCGCCAGCCACCTCGCGCAACGCGGGGCGCAAACGGTTCTCGTGGAGAAAAAGCCGTTTCTCGGCGGGCGCGTCTATTCAGTGCGAGACCGGTGCGGGGATTGGATCGACAACGGCCAACACGCCTTAATGGGCTGCTATCGCGAGACGCTGAAGCTGCTTGATATGTGGGGAACGGCGGACGGCGTCCAATTTCAAGACGATCTTCAAGTTCCATACCGCAGCGCCAAAGGTTGGCGGGATGCGTTGGCTTGCCCCCATTGGCCGGGACCGCTGCATCTGCTCGCGGGGATGCTGCGCATGAGTTCGCTGACCTGGCGCGACAAACTGGCGGCCATGCGTTTCGGCTTGGAGTTGCGCCGCAAGGGAGGCGTTCATGAGTCGGAGACGCTCGGCGCCTTTTGCGAGCGCCTGGGTCAAACGCCCGCTCTTCGCCAGCGCCTATGGGACTCCATCGCGCTCTCGGCGCTGAACGAGACGCCGGAACAAGCCGACGCAGAACTATTCAAGACGGTGATGCAACAAGCCTTTCTCGGCGGCGCCAAGGATTCGCGCATGGGGCTTCCCGTAATTCCCTGGCATGAACTGCACGGAGAGCGCTTCATCCAGTTTTTGCAAGCGCGGAAGGGGCGCGTCATCCTGAGAAACGCCGTTCGCCGATTAGAGACGGCGGGGAATCGCATCGCGGCGGTTCATTTGGCTTCCGGCGAACGGATCGCCTGCGAAGCGTGCGTATCCGCCCTGCCTTTTGCGAGCCTGCGGACGTTGCTGGACGCTTCCAATCTTTCGGAGCGCATCGATATTCCCGATCTAGGCGCGTCGCCGATCGTCAACGTTTATCTTTGGTACGATAAAGCCTTCACGACGGAAAAATTCGCCTGCCTGCTGGACGCAACGTTCGAATGGGCGTTTCATCGATCCAATTTCATGAAAGCGGGTGGCCATTCCGGATTTTGCGTCAGTCTAACAGTCAGCGCCGGGCGGCGATTGCAAGAACGATCGCGCGCGCAATTGATAGAAGCGGCGAAAGAAGATATCCAAAAAACCTACCCCGAAAGCGATGGCGCGCAGCCAAACCATGCGTCCGTCTTTTGGGAACCGCAAGCGACATTTTCCGCTACGCCGCAAAATGCGCGCCGCAGGCCCGGCCCGAAGACGGCGATTGCCAATTTCGTTCTCGCTGGAGATTGGATCGCTACGGGGTTGCCCGCCACGATCGAAGGCGCCGCGCTAAGCGGCGTTAGAGCGTTGGATGGTTTGAAAGCGTGATGCCAACCTGAATTTAGATTGTTGTCAGCTATTTTCCTAATCCTCTGGGAGAGGATTAGGATGAAAGTATTATACCGACCTGCATTGAGATAGTTGTTTTTAAAATTCCTCTCCCAAGATGGGGAGAGGTTAGGTGAGGGTTGATATTATTAGACTTATAATCCCATCACCCTAACCCTCTCCCAGAGGGCGAGGGAATTTTAAGTCACATTCTTAATAAGAGTTGGTATTATTCGAAAAACCGCTGCGATACCCAATCTTCCGCCTATTCCAATTCCGTGCTTCCCATCAAATATCGATCGACGCCTCTAGCGGCTTGCCTCCCTTCCGCGATGGCCCAAACCACTAAGGATGCGCCCCGGCTCATATCTCCGGCGGCGAATACGCCGGGTACGTTAGTCATGTAGTTTTCGTCTACGGCGACGGCGCCGCGCGCATGGAGTTGAACTCCGAGATCGTCCAATAGGCCGGTTTTTACGGGGCCGGTGAAGCCCATCGCCAACAACACGAGATCGGCTTCCACTTCGAATTCCGAACCGGGGATTTCGTTCAAAGGACGGCGACCGTCCGGGCCGGGATCTCCAAATTCCACTTTTACGGCGTGCAATTTTTTCACAACGCCTTTCTCGCCCGAAAAACGCTTGGTGCTCACTTGCCAATCCCGCTCGCCGCCTTCTTCGTGCGATGAAGAGGTGCGGAGAATAAAAGGCCAATAAGGCCAAGGCATCAACTCCGTCCGTTCGGCGGGAGGCTTAGGTAGAATTTCATACTGCTTGATGGAAACGGCGCCTTGGCGGATGGACGTACCCAGGCAATCGGAGCCGGTATCGCCGCCGCCCAGGATAACTACTCGCTTCCCTTTGGCCGTAATCTCCCGTTCCGGGGGGATGACGTCGCCCGCCACCCGGCGGTTCTGCTGTTCGAGAAATTCCAAAGCGAGATAAATCCCCTTCAATTCGCGGCCTGGGACAGGCAAATCGCGGGCCGCCATCGCTCCACCCGTCAATAGGATGGCGTCGAAATCCCTTCTCAAGACGCTGGCGGGCAAGTCAACGCCCACGTAAACGCCGGTTTTGACAACAACGCCTTCCGTCTCCATCTGGCGCAAGCGGCGATCGATGAGATGCTTCTCCATTTTGAAATCGGGAATGCCGTACCGCAGCAAACCGCCGGCGCGGTCGGCTTTTTCGAAGAGCGTTACCGCATGGCCCGCGCGCCGCAATTGTTGAGCCGCCGCCATGCCCGCCGGGCCGCCGCCCACGACGGCTACTTTTTTTCCCGTTTCGATCTTGGGCGGAAGGGGAGCGATCCAGCCTTCTTGAAAGGCGCGATCGATGATGCTCCGTTCAATCTCCTTGATCGTAACCGGCGACTGTTGAATATTTAGCACGCAGGATTCCTCGCAAGGCGCGGGACATACTCTTCCGGTGAATTCGGGGAAATTGTTGGTTTTATGCAAGCGTTGGATCGCCTCTTGCCAGCGGTTGCGATACACCAGGTCGTTCCAATCGGGAATGATGTTTCCCAGCGGACAACCCCAATGGCACGTGGGCACGCCGCAATCCATGCAGCGCGCGCCCTGTTCCCGCAATTTTTCGGCGGGAAAATGGGCGTGAAATTCTTTGAAATGCCGAATTCGCTCCTCCACCGGCTTGTCGCGGGGGATCTCGCGTTGATAATCCATGAAGCCGGTAATTTTACCCATGGCTCACCTCTTGCAACTGCAACTCTTCTTGACGGCTCTTCTCCGCCATTTCCAACAGATAACGCTTATATTCCTTCGGCATGACCTTGACGAATTTGGAAAGCGTCAATTCCCACCGATCGAGTATCCGCCGGGCGACGGCGCTACGGGTATAACGATAGTGGTTTTCGATCAATCCCCGCAGTTCATCCACGCTTTCCGGGTCGTCCATCGGTTCCAGGTCTACCATCGCCGAATTGAGCCGCGATTCGAACGAGCCGTCTTGATCGAAAACATAGGCGATGCCGCCGCTCATCCCGGCGGCGAAATTACGCCCCGTCTTGCCCAGGATGACGGCGCGGCCGCCGGTCATGTATTCGCATCCATGATCGCCCACGCCTTCCACCACGGCTCTCGCGCCGCTGTTGCGCACGCAGAAGCGTTCTCCGGCGACGCCCCGGAAATAACACTCGCCGCCCGTCGCGCCGTAGAGAACCACATTGCCGACGAGAATATTCTCTTCCGGCGTGAAGCGCGCCTGCTTCGGCGGATAAATGACGACGCGTCCGCCGGACATGCCCTTGCAGGTGTAGTCGTTGGCGTCGCCTTCCACCGTCATCGATACGCCGTTCGCCAGAAAGGCGCCGAAACTCTGTCCGGCGGAACCGGTGAAACGAATGCGAATCGTATTATCCGGCAGCCCCGCCATTCCATACCGTTTGGTGATTTCGTAGCTAAGCGTCGTTCCCACCGTTCGATGGATGTTCCGGATGGGAAGATCGATCTCTACCGGCTTCCGGCGTTCGATGGCGTCCTTGGCCATTTCGATCAATTGGTTGTCAAGAGCTTTCTCCAATCCGTGATCCTGCGCCGCGTTCCAGCGGATGGCGACAGGCTCCGGCGCTTCCGGCTTGGCGAGAATCGCCCCCAAAGCGAGCGTCTTGGCCTTCCAATGATCGATGTCGTCACGCACTTTCAACAAGTCCATGCGTCCCACGAGATCGTCCATTTTGCGCACGCCGAGCCGGGCCATGATGCGGCGCAGTTCTTCCGCCACGAACAGGAAATAATTGATGATATGCTCCGGTTTTCCCATGAACTTTTTCCGCAGGTTTTCATCCTGGGTAGCCACGCCGACGGGGCAGGTGTTCAAGTGGCATTTCCGCATCATGATGCAGCCGACGGTTACCAAGACGATCGTGGAAAAGCCGAATTCGTCCGCGCCCAGGCAGGCCGCAATGGCGACGTCCCTTCCCGTCTTCAACTGCCCGTCGGTTTGCACGGCGATGCGTCCCCGCAAGTCGTTCTTGACCAGCACTTGTTGGGTTTCGGACAATCCCAGTTCCCACGGAAGACCGGCGTGTTTGATGGACGAAAGGGGCGAAGCGCCCGTGCCGCCGACGTCGCCGCTGATGAGAACGTGATCGGATTTCCCTTTCGATACGCCCGCCGCGACCGTTCCCACGCCCACTTCCGAAACCAATTTTACGGATATCTGAGCGGAGGGATTAGAGTTTTTCAAATCGTGGATCAACTGCGCCAAGTCTTCGATGGAGTAAATGTCGTGATGCGGCGGCGGCGAAATCAACGTGACGCCAGGCGTGGAATGACGCACCCGCGCGATGATCTCGTTCACCTTGTGTCCGGGCAGCTGGCCGCCTTCGCCGGGCTTGGCGCCCTGGGCCATTTTGATTTGCAGCTGCTTGGCGTTGGCGAGATATTCGATCGTCACTCCAAAACGGCCCGACGCCACCTGCTTGATGGCGCTGTTTTTGCTGTCGCCGTTAGGCAGGGGAATATACCGTTCGGGATCCTCTCCGCCTTCTCCGGTGTTGCTCTTGCCGCCTAGGCGATTCATGGCGATGGCGATGGTTTCATGCGTCTCCTTGCTGATCGAACCGAAAGACATCGCGCCGGTGGCGAACCGCTTGGCGATTTCGCGCGCCGGTTCCACTTCCTCCAAAGGAATCGGTTCGGCGCTCCACCGAAAATCGAGCAGTCCCCGAATGGTGTTGCGCTTCATGTTGTCGTCGTTAATCAGCCGCGCGAAATCCTGGTAGGTTTCGAAACTTCCGATCCGGACGGCGTGTTGGATTTTCGCCACGGCATCGGGATTGACCATGTGGCGCTCTCCATTGCGCCGCCATTGATAGTAGCCGCCGATGGCGAGATCGGGACGCCGTTCCATGGTTTTAGGAAAGGCGTAATCGTGGCGCATCTTCGATTCCCGCGCAATGATGTCGAGTCCGATGCCGCCGAGGCGGGAAGCGGTTCCCGTAAAATAACGGTCGATGACGTCCCGCCCAATGCCCACCGCTTCGAAAATCTGCGCGCCGCGATAACTTTGCAGCGTGGAGATGCCCATTTTGGAAAATATTTTCAAAAGCCCCTTATCGATAGCTTTGATGTAATTGTGAATGGCTTCCTCGACGCCGAGTCCATCTTCCAGCCGGTTTTCCTCCGCCAATTGTTCGATGGTTTCGAACGCCAGGTAGGGATTGATCGCTCCCGCGCCGTATCCCACGAGCAGCGCGAAATGCATCACCTCTCTCGGCTCGCCCGATTCGATGACGATGCCCGCCCGCGTCCGCGCCCCTTCGCGAATCAGGTGATGATGAACGGCGGCGTTGGCGAGCAGCGCGGGAATCGGCGCCCATTCCTCATCCACGCCCCGGTCGCTAAGAACGAGGATGCTATAGCCGTCTTCGATGGCTTGCGAAGCATTGGCGCATAATTTTTCCAAAGCGTCGCGCAAACCGGACTCTCCTTCATTGACTCGGTATAGCGTCGAAAAGACGATGCTTTTGATTTTGCCAGTCAAATTGCGAATTTTTTCCATTTCGTCATTGGCGAGAATCGGATGGCTCAATCGCAACTGGCGGCAATGGACGGGCGTTTCGTCGAAAAGGTTTTGCTCCGATCCCAGCGTAGAATCCAACGACATGACCAATTCTTCGCGGATCGGATCGATGGGAGGATTGGTCACTTGGGCGAAGAGTTGCTTGAAATAGTTATAGAGCAACTGGGGCTTGTCGGAAAGACAAGCCAGGGGCGTATCGTTCCCCATCGATCCCACCGGCTCCTTGCCAAGCTCCGCCATCGGACCGATTAGAACCTTCAAATCCTCGTCGGTATACCCGAAAACTTGCTGGCGGCGCAGCCGGTCTTGCGTTTCCCTCGCCGGACCGGAGAGTTTTTTGGGCGCCGGCATATCTTCCAAGCGAATCCGGTTTTCCTTCAGCCATTGGCCGTAAGGGCGGCGCGACGCCAGATCGCGCTTAATCTCTTCGTCGTTAATGATCCGCCCTTGCTCCATATCGATCAGGAACATGCGGCCTGGTTGCAGCCGTCCCTTGATTTTGACGTTTTCAGGCGGAATATCCAAAACGCCCGCTTCGGAAGCCATAACGACGAAATCGTCGTTCGTCACCCAATAACGGGAGGGACGCAGGCCGTTGCGGTCCAAAACCGCGCCAATGCGGATTCCGTCCGTAAAAGCAATAGAGGCGGGGCCGTCCCAAGGCTCTATCAGGCAGGAATGGTACTCGTAGAAATCTTTCTTTTCCCGGCTCATGCTCTCATGGCCGGACCACGCTTCCGGAATCAACATCATCATGGCGTGCGGCAGCGAGCGCCCGGAAAGCGAAAGCAATTCGAAGGCATTGTCGAAAATGGCGGAATCGCTGGCGTTGGGCGTCGTTACGGGGAATATTTTCTTGATGTCGTCGCCGAAAAGTTGCGATGCGAACATCGATTCCCGCGCATGCATCCAATTGACGTTTCCCCGCAGCGTATTAATCTCCCCGTTATGGGCGAGGCAGCGGAAAGGATGCGCCAAATCCCACGTCGGAAACGTATTCGTGCTATAGCGTTGATGGATAAGCGCCATCGTGCTTTTCATGGAAGGATAACTCAAATCGGCGTAATATCCCGCGATCTGATCCGGCATCATCAATCCCTTATAAACGATCGTGCGATGGGATAGGCTGGGAATATAAAAATACCCCGCTTCTTCCTTATGGGCGCGCGCCGCTTTTTCGGCGATTTTGCGGATAACGTAAAGCTTGCGTTCGAAATGGGCGGAGTCTTTGAATCCGGCGCCGCGTTGGATAAAAATCTGGCGAATGACCGGCTCCACGCTGCGGGCCAGCCATCCCAGACGCGAGCTGTCGCAGGGAACGTCCCGCCATCCCAATACTTTCTGTCCTTCGTCGCGAACGGTTTTTTCCAATAACTGTTGGATCCAGGCGCGCTTGTTCTCCTCCTTGGATAGAAAAACCATGCCTACGCCGTAATCGCCGCAAGGCGGCAGATCGAAGGAAAGCGATTCCGCTTCCCCGCGGAAAAACTCGTCCGGCATTTGAAAAAGGATGCCCGCACCATCTCCCGTTTCCGGATCGCAGCCGCAGGCGCCGCGATGCGTGAGATTGATCAGGACCTCTATGCCTTTCAGGATGATGTCGTGCGAAGGGACGCCTTGAATATTGGCGACGAATCCCACGCCGCAGCTGTCGTGTTCGTATGCAGGATCGTATAGTCCTTGTGGTTGCGGAAGGTGTTCCTTTATCATCGGCCAAGCCTTCTCTTTCTTCATGCTCATATCGATCTAAGGGCGTTCGTTCGAATCCGGGGCGCTTTCAAATAGGATGCGATTCTCGACGAGGCTTATCGTTCGCCCTTTCGTTTGCGAATCATGCGTCATCGTCTATTGGCGGCAATCTCTTAAGCTGAATGGCATGATTTCGACTTTATAGTTATCCCGGCTTTGACAAAGAATCCGAATAGCAGAAACAGTTGTTGGATATAGTATAATTTCGTCCCGATGGCGCCGCCTGGATGAAAAGAGATGGAAGCGATTCCAACCATTTCCCATGTTTTCCCGCTGGAGGCGGCCTAAAAATATTGAACCGTTATTATAACGGAGATAAACCGATCCCATCAAGGATTGGCGTCGATTCCAACGGCCTCCGGCGCCTTATAATTATACTTTGGCGGAAATGGCGAGGCGCGCATCCACCTATTGAAAAATGCCGGCTTTGCACGATTGACCGTCTTGCCGCTTGAGAACGGCGCCGCCCGAAGGAAAGCGGATGGAATCGAAGGCGTATTTTCTTTCCTGGCATTCTCGCGCAGGAGTTGATACTATTTATTTCTCGCGGCCTGATCGATGGGATAACTTCAGCGGCAAGCGGCGGTTGTTTTAACTATTGAGCCTCTTGCAAAATTCCATTATTCCTCCCCCAAGCCTGGGGGAGGTTAGGAGGGGGTTGTCTTAAGTCTATTAAAATCAACCCCCCTCTAACTCCCCCCAATCTTGGGGGGAGAATTAAAAAGCGGATTTTATGAATTTTGCAAGAGCCTCTATTCCCTCTTTTTTAAACGCCTGGTAAATCGTAGAGTGGATCGAGCGAAGCAAACCCCGCCAATGTCTCTCACCCTTCGGCTTGCTCCCGCCGTTTTAACGGCGGATTATTGAAATTTGCCCCTTTAAAAGGGGCATTTAACAATAGTCCAGCCTTTTAAGGCTGGGTGCTTCAACAAGTCCAAAATATTATATCTCGTCTGCGCTGTATGAAAAGCGGTGAAAGACATTCGCAATCTCTTTGAATCAAGCCTGTTCCGGATTTTCATCGGCTGCGGCGGATTTCAATGTTTTCCATAAAGCCATTATCTCTGCTTTCACCTGCAGCGTGATATCCTGATAAGATCCATCCATGGGCATAAAAGGCTTCCCGAAAGCGATCTTCACTACTCCCCGTTTGGGGATGATCCTCCCCCGCAGCATGATATTTTCTCCCCCCGCGATCGCCGCCGGGATCAATGGCGTTTGCAGATTCTTTGCTAAAATGCCGATTCCCTGTTGAAATTCCATCAATTCGCCCGTTACGCTCCGTGATCCTTCGGGAAAAAGCAGTAGGCTCCATCCCTCATCCAACAATTCGCCCGCATAAGCCATGCTTTGCCGGTAGCCTGACGTCTGCGGCAATGGAAAGATATTGATTAACGTCGTCGCCAGTTGCCAAGCGGCCCATTTTACGGCGCGAATTCTCCAAGGCTTCCCGGCGGCGTCGAAATACTCCTTCCAGGCGGCGGGACAGATGCGCCGGCCTAAGCGCGGCGGCGGTAAATTCTGTATTAGCAACGTATCCACATGACTGGTATGATTGGAAACGATGAAAACCGGCCCTTGCAGGTCTTGGATATTTTCTAATCCAAAAACTCGGATATCGCAGAATATCTTGAGAAAGGGTTTTACCAGCAGCGCGTTGGAAACTACCCTTGCCGCGCGCCAGAACGGCGACAGCGTCCAACGCCGAAAAACCAACGGCGATGCGCCTTCCCTTCTCTTCGCCAAATAGTCCTCCAAATCTCCCAGTTTTGCATCCGCCGCCGCCGCTCCGTCGTCAATATCGAGGCGGTATTCCTCTTCCAGCCGCGAGATCAGTTCCACCCGATCGATGGAGCTCAATCCCAAATCATTCCCCAGCTGGGCTTCCGCAATCAAATTGTCCGGTTGGCAATGGGCGATTTCGCATAGAATGCGGCGCAAGGGGCTGGCGGCGGATTCGTCGCAAGATTCGCGGGTGATCCTACCGGACAGCGTAATTTTTTTGACTTCGTTCTTTTTGATTTTCAACGTCGAGGTTTTGGGAAATTCCGGCTGCGTCCAAACGCTGAACGAGGCGATTTTTTGCTCCGGCGTTAGCTGCCTATTCGCTTCTTCTACGATTTGCTGCGCTTCCAACTTTTCGTCCTGCAACAGAAGAACGGCGTGGATCGTCTCTTCATGCTCGCCTGCGCCGAAGACGCACGACTCCTTGACGGCGGGATTCTTGTCCAAAACGCGCTCGATATCTTCGGGATAAATATTCACCCCGTCGCTGGCGACGATGACATCCTTAATCCGGCTGCGAATGAATAGATTCCCTTCTGCATCGAATTCGCCCGCATCGCCGGTCTTGAACCAACCATCCTCGAAAGAATCCTTCGTCGCTTGCGGACGGCGGTAGTAGCCGGGAAAGACGTTCGGCCCCCGCGCTTGGATTTCTCGATCCGCCATTAACCGGATCGCCACGCTATCTAGCTGCGTTCCCACCGAACCCAACCGGCTTTTTCCCAAACGAGTCGCTGTAAGAACAGGACTGGTTTCCGTCAGGCCGTATCCTTGCAACAGTTCGAATCCCAGCCCTCGCCAGAAGGCTTCCACTTCCGCATCCAACGGCGCGCCGCCGCATACGAAAAGATGAAAACGGGTATTGAACCGTTTATGAATGGGATAGAAATACCATTTCCGCGTCATGTGCGGCAGAAAACGAGAAGCGGCGAGTCCCAGCCGCAGATAACTCGAGAGATGTTTCTTTTTTATTTCGCTTTCGATCCGTTGTTTTAATATAGTCATCAGACGCGGAACCAGGATCATGACCGTGATCTGCTCGCGCCGAAAAACATCGAACAGGGCGGATGGCTTCAATACCCGCAGATACAAAACGCTTCCGCCGCCCGCCAACGGCGTCCAGAATCCGCCGCACTGCTCCAACGCATGACTCAACGGCAAAACAGAAAGCAGATGATACGTGGAATCGACCGGAACCACTTTCAATAAATCCGTCGCATTGGCGGCCATATTGCCCTGCGTGAGCATTACGCCTTTAGGATCGCCGGTGGTGCCGGAAGTATAGACAATCTCCATCAAATCGCCGGGCGCAATCTCGGCCGATTTCTTCAGCGGCGATAAATCGGCGATCCGCTTGAACAACGTTTCGATAATCAAAGAAGGGAAGGGAAATCCGGGATTTTTTTTGGTCTGAGCGCGGATGAGCAGCTTCGCTTCCGTCTCTTCGCCCACTCGCCGCACGAAATCCGCCTCGTTGCGCGCATCCAGAGGGACGAGCACGACGCCGCTGAGAGCGCAGGCGCAATAAACGGCGGCCCATTCCGGACCATTGGGCGCCCATAAAAGCAACCGATCGCCTTTCCCGATTCCCCGTTCTGCGAAAAAGGCGGCGCAACGTTGGGCTTGATCGTACAATTCAATATAAGAATAACGGAAAATGCGGAATCCGTTATAAAATCGAATGGCCTCCCGCGCTCCTCTTTCGGGAAATCCGCCAACAATTTCCGCCAGAGTCGCGAAAGGCGGCGAGACGCAGGCTTCCTCTAGGACAACCTTCCGCATCGAATGGGAATCCCTCCAAAAGTTGGGACTGTGAGACTGTGGGACTGTGGGACTTTGGGACTTTGGGACTTTGGGACTTGGAGACATGGGGACTTGGGGATTCAGTCTCCCTTTCTCCCCGTCTCCCCGTCTCCCCGTCTCCCCGTCTCCCCGTCTCCCCGTCTCCCCGTCTCCCCGTCTCCCTGTCTCCCTGTCTCCCTGTCTCCCTGTCTCCCAGTCTCCCAGTCTCCCAGTCTCCCAGTCTCACAGTCTCCCAGTCTCCCAGTCTCCCAGTCTCCCAGTCA